>CAXMOE010000008.1:0-23510 GCA_964194835.1 uncultured Flavobacteriaceae bacterium
ATTTTATGCTTTTACGGCACTTATGGCCTCTTTGATCTTGGTTTCAAGTTCATCTGACAGTTCCGGATTGTCGTGTAATAACGACTTTACAGCGTCCCTGCCCTGTCCCAGTTTAGTATCCCCATAACTAAACCATGATCCACTTTTTTTGATAATTTCGTATTCCACACCAAAATCAACGATTTCTCCTATTTTTGAAATTCCTTCCCCGTACATGATATCGAACTCAGTTGTCCTAAAAGGAGGAGCCACTTTATTCTTAACCACTTTTACGCGCGTTTTGTTCCCAAGTACACCCCCTTCGGTATTCTTAATTTGTGTGGATCTTCTTATATCCAACCGAACGGAGGCATAAAACTTTAGCGCATTTCCACCGGTGGTGGTCTCTGGATTACCAAACATTACCCCGATTTTTTCACGTAACTGATTGATAAATATTACGGTACATTTGGTCTTACTTATTGAGCCGGTAAGTTTTCGCAAAGCCTGTGACATCAACCTGGCATGTAGACCCATTTTAGAATCTCCCATTTCACCTTCGATTTCACTTTTTGGGGTCAATGCTGCAACCGAGTCAATAACTACGATATCAATTGCTCCGGAACGTATTAAATTATCAGTAATTTCCAATGCTTGCTCCCCATGATCGGGTTGGGAAATGATTAAATTGTCAATATCGATACCAAGTTTTTCCGCGTAAAAACGATCAAAGGCATGCTCTGCATCGATAAAGGCGGCTATTCCACCGTTTTTTTGTGCTTCAGCGATTGCATGCAATGTAAGGGTTGTTTTACCCGAGGACTCTGGGCCATAAATTTCTACTACTCTTCCTCGTGGATATCCCCCTACTCCCAAGGCTATGTCCAATCCTAAAGATCCGGATGGAATTACCTCTATATCTTCGACCACACTATCTCCCATCTTCATCACAGCACCTTTTCCGTAGGTTTTATCCAACTTGTCAAGTGTAAGTTTAAGGGCTTTTAATTTTGCTTCTTTTTCGTTGCTCATTTTATAAAATATTAGGGAAGCTAAATTACCATTTCTTTTTGCATATCACAATGACAACGCAACCTTTTTGGAATTCGAGCATCCATTAAAAAAGTATTGTTTATTGGTTAAAAAAATACCATTGTCACTATAGACTGTGGGCAGCGGTGGTCACTATCCTACTTTAAATTCTATGAAAAAGAAAATATGGGGTGGCCTCAAAATGGCTCTGAAAATTTTCAGGGCCATTTTTTTATTCTCTAAGTGGATATAACTACTTTTGCACTTTAAACTATTCTTTAACTTAACTATTGGTATAGCATGCAACTGTACAATACATTAAGTGCAAAGGAAAGGGAAGCCCTTATTGAAAAGGCAGGTAAAGAGCGCCTTACCATCTCTTTCTATCAATATGCACATATTGGCAATCCGTCAATTTTTCGAAACTATTTGTTTATTCATTGGAACGAACTGGAAGTTCTAGGGCGTATTTACGTGGCCAATGAGGGTGTTAATGCACAATTGTCGGTTCCGGCGGAAAATTTCGAGGACTTTAAAAAACATTTGGATAGCATTGTTTTTTTGGAAAATGTCCGTCTTAATATTGCGATACAACAGGATAATAAGTCCTTTCTGAAATTAAAAGTAAAAGTTCGGAAAAAGATTGTTGCTGATGGTTTGGATGATGACACGTTTGATGTAACGGACAAGGGGATCCATGTGGGTGCGAAGAAATTCAACGAACTTATAGAGGATCCGGATACAATGCTTGTGGATATGCGCAACCATTATGAAAGTGAAATAGGGCGTTTTAAAAATGCGATTACTCCCGATGTGGATACCTTTAGGGATTCTTTGGACATTATTGAAAAGAATCTGGAACAACACAAGGAGGATAAAAAATTGGTTATGTACTGTACCGGTGGAATTCGATGCGAAAAGGCCAGTGCTTATTACAGGCATAAAGGGTTTAAAAATGTTTATCAACTGGAGGGTGGTATAATAGAGTATACCAGACAAGTGGGGCAGCAACAACTGGAAAATAAATTTTTAGGCAAGAATTTTGTCTTTGACCATCGACGCGGAGAACGCATATCTGAACACGTAATTGCCAAATGTCATCAATGTGGTGAGCCCAGTGACGAACATGTGAATTGTGCCAACGAAGCTTGTCATTTATTGTTTATCCAATGCAATAATTGTGCAAAAGCAATGGATAATTGTTGTTCTGGAGAGTGCAAAAAAATAGTTGCCTTACCCTATGAAGAACAAAAGAAGCTTAGAAGAGGAAAGGTAGTAAGCAATAAAATCTTTAAAAAGGGCCGTTCGGAAGTGCTGAAATTTAAGAGATAGCCGTTATAAATAGCCGAACAATTTTCAATTAACTTCTTTCATTTCGCTCCTGCAACAATTTATATTATCTTTACCTATTAAGTGATTTTATGAACCTTTTTTAGTGAAAACATCATGTTTTCACTAAATCAAGATATTATATATGGGTTGTAACAGTTGTTCAACCGGTAAGGATGGACAACCAGGTGGATGCAAGAACAATGGGACTTGTGGCACCGATGGTTGTAATAAATTAACGGTTTTTGATTGGCTTTCTAACATGTATCTTCCAAATGATGAAAAACCATTTGATTGTGTTGAAGTCCGTTTTAAAAATAGTCGAAAAGAATTTTTCAGGAACACCGAGAATTTATCCCTTTCAATAGGAGATATTGTGGCAACGCAAGCAAAATCAGGACATGACGTTGGCATGATTACCCTCGCAGGAGAGTTGGTAAAAGTGCAGATGAAAAAGAAAAAAGTAGATTATAAGGATGAAGAACTTTCCAAATTATACCGTAAGGCTTCACAGAAAGATATTGATGTTTGGCAGAAATGCAGGTCTAGGGAAGAAGAGATAAAGAAACGTTCCCGAGAAATAGCCATTTCCCTTAAACTTCAAATGAAACTTTCCGATATAGAGTTTCAAGGAGATGGTTCCAAAGCTACATTTTACTATACGGCGGAGGAAAGAGTAGATTTTAGACAGCTAATCAAAGACATGGCCAAGGCCTTTGGGATTCGTATAGAAATGCGTCAAATTGGCTATAGGCAAGAAGCTCAACGTTTAGGGGGAATTGGATCCTGTGGTAGAGAATTGTGCTGTTCTACTTGGTTGACCGATTTTAGATCGGTAAGCACAGCAGCAGCTCGATACCAACAACTTTCCTTAAATCCCCAAAAACTTGCAGGGCAATGTGGTAAGTTAAAATGTTGTCTAAATTATGAATTGGATGTTTATTTGGAAGCCTTAAAAGATTTCCCATCCCAAGACACCAGGCTCTACACCGAAAAAGGATTGGCTTTTTGCCAAAAAACCGATATTTTTAAAGAAACTCTATGGTTCTCCTACAAGGATGAGCCAGCCAATTGGCATGCGTTGACCAAGGAACAGGTGCATGAAATATTGGAAAAGAACAAAAAGAAAGAAAAGGTAGTCAGCCTAGAGGAGTATACAGCGGACAATGTACAAGAAGAAAAAGTGGTGTTCGAAAATGTGGTAGGCCAGGATAGTCTTACCCGTTTCGACAAACCAAAGTCCAGAAAGAGTAGAAACAGAAATAAAAAAAGAAGGAACAATAAAAAAAGACCGGCCAAGAATGCATAGGAATTTGCTAACCCTACTACTAATAATATTGATGGCTTCCTGTAACGAAAATTTGGTGCTATCAGAATATGCATCTACCGATGGAGGAAAATGGCGCAAGGACAATTTAATAAAGTTCACATTTTCTGACATGGATACCATTACTCCACATAATATGTTCATTAATATTCGAAACGATGAAACTTTTCCCTTTAGCAATCTTTTTGTAATCGCGGAACTTGCTTCCCCCAACGGGGAGACTGTAAAGGACACATTGGAATATGAAATGGCACTTCCCGATGGGCAATGGCTTGGAAAGGGATATGGAAGTATTAAAGAAAATAAATTGTGGTATAGGGAAAACATCGTTTTTCCGTCTTCAGGCGTATATACCATACAAATTTCCCATGCCATGCGCAAAAATGGAAATGTAGATGGTGTTGTGGATTTAGAAGGGATTACGGACGTTGGTATTCAAATAGAAAAAAGTAATAGGTAATCTATGGCGAGGGCTACAAAGAAAAAAAGTAAAAAAGGCTTTTTCAAATTCATTAAATGGTTCTGGATCTTGTTCGCTGCGGGAATCCTTTCCGCATTTCTCATATTTTTATTGGCTTCCTGGGGCGCTTTTGGCGATATGCCCACCTTTGAACGTTTAGAGAATCCTCAGACGAATTTAGCTACGGAAATCATATCTTCAGACGGAGTTACCTTGGGAAAATTTTATTTGGATGATAATCGAACCCCTATAGCCTTTGAAAATCTTCCTGAAAATTTGATCCAGGCCTTGGTTGCAACAGAGGATGCCCGTTACTATGAACATTCAGGGATAGATGGAAGAGGCACATTAAGGGCTGTGGCGTTTTTGGGAAGTAAAGGAGGAGCCAGTACCATTTCACAACAATTAGCACGTCAGTTATTTGTGGGTGTTCGATCCAAAAGTAAATTTCAGGCTATAACGCAAAAAATAAAGGAATGGGTAATTGCTACCCGTTTGGAACGCAATTATACCAAGGAAGAGATCATAGCCATGTATATGAACATCTATGATTTTGGCTATGCCGCCGACGGTATTCGCTCGGCTTCACGAATATATTTTGGAAAGGAACCCAAGGAATTAAAAACAGAGGAGTCAGCGGTATTGGTAGGCATGTTGAAAAATTCATCACTGTTTAATCCGATCCGTAGAGAGGAGCTAGTATTTAATCGTAGAAATACTGTCTTGGGCCAAATGGCGAAGTACGATTTTTTACAGAAAAGGAAAAGGACTCTTTGCAAGCTCTAAAAATGGACATCAACTTTAGTCCAGAATCCCACCGTGAGGGTTTAGCCACCTACTTTAGGATGTACTTACAGGGATTTCTAAACAAATGGATAGCGAAAAACCCAAAAATTGAAGATGATGGTACAGAGTCTAAATACAATATCTATCTGGATGGGTTAAAAGTCTACACTACTGTAGATTCCAGAATGCAGGCGAATGCGGAAGAAGCCGTAGTAGAGCATATGAAGAAGCTACAAGCTGAATTCTTTCATCAAAATACACCTCAACGTAATAGTACGGCACCTTTTCTGGATTTAACCCATGGGGCCATAGATACTATTATGCGGCGTGCAATGAAAAGATCTGAACGATGGCGCATCATGAAGAAGGCGGGAAAATCGGAACAGGAAATTCGCGAATCGTTTAACATAAAAACCGAAATGACAGTATTCGATTGGAATAGTGATACGCAGGAAAGGGACACGGTAATGACCCCAATGGATTCAATACGTTACTACAAATCCTTCTTAAGGACAGCTATGATGTCCATGGAGCCGCAAACAGGTCATGTAAGGGCATGGGTTGGGGGACTAAACTATAAGCATTTCCAATATGATAATGTGATACAGGGGTCACGACAAGCAGGTTCTACCTTTAAGCCCTTTGTCTATGCTGCCGCAATAGATCAGTTGAGGTTATCACCATGTGATTCCTTGCCGGATAATCAATATTGTATAGAAGCCAATAAGCATGGCAATCCAGAACCGTGGTGTCCCAAAAACTCGAATGGAAAATATACTGGAAACATGCTTACATTAAAAAATGCCTTGGCGAACTCGGTGAACACAGTAACGGCCCAATTAATAGATATGGTGGGTCCAAGATCTGTGGTTTCAATAGTTAAAGACCTCGGTTTAACCAGTGAAATTTTGGAAGTACCCTCAATTGCCCTCGGGACTCCAGATCTTAATGTGTATGAGATGGTAGGGGCTTATGGGACTTTTGTAAACCAAGGGGTATATGTTAAACCAGTAATGGTTACAAGGATCGAAGACAAAAATGGTGCTGTACTTTACGAATATGTGCCAGAGACCAAAGATGTATTGAGCAAAGATGTTGCCTATGCGGTTGTAAACCTATTGGAGGGAGTTACCCATGGGGGATCTGGAACACGATTAAGAACCTATGACGCTGAGAAACTCCGTCGGGAATACAAGGAAATTATCACAGGATATCCATACGGATTCACCAACCCAATTGCCGGAAAAACAGGAACAACCCAAAACCAAAGTGATGGCTGGTTTATGGGAATGGTACCCAATTTGGTGACAGGTGTATGGGTAGGTGGAGAGGATAGGTCCACGCATTTTAAAACCATAACTTATGGTCAAGGGGCATCCATGGCACTTCCTATTTGGGGCTTATACATGAAAAAGAACTATGAAATTCCAGAACTAGGTGTTTCAGATGAAGAGTTTACGGAACCTGAAGAAATGTCTATTAACATAGATTGCATCAAAATAAAGGAGGATGACCAAGAGAAGATAGGTGTTGAGGATGATATTGATGATCTGGATTTCTAGGAAGTTCCAGGTGTAATTATCAACAAAGGAAAGTTTTACCCAAACTACTACAATATGATTCGTAAGGAGGTTGCTAATGTACAAAAGGCATTAAAAGGGGTCCAGGATGGGATGACCTTTATGTTAGGGGGATTTGGTTTATGTGGAATTCCAGAAAATTCCATTGCGGAATTAGTTCGATTGGGAATAAAGGACATTACCTGCATTTCCAATAATGCCGGGGTGGACAATTTTGGTCTTGGATTACTTTTACAGAAACACCAGATAAAGAAAATGATTTCTTCCTATGTGGGGGAGAACGAAGAATTTGAGCGACAAATGTTGAGTGGCGAATTGGAAGTGGAACTTACACCACAAGGGACTTTGGCAGAGAAGTGTAGAGCAGCGCAAGCAGGTTTCCCTGCTTTTTATACACCTGCAGGCTATGGAACCGAAGTGGCAAAAGGAAAGGAAACCAGGGAGTTCAATGGTAAAATGTATGTACTGGAAAATGCTTTTAAGGCACATTTTTCATTTGTGAAAGCTTGGAAAGGCGATGAGGCTGGAAATCTTATATTCAAAGGAACTGCGCGTAATTTTAACCCATGTATGTGTGGCTCTGCAGGTGTAACTGTTGCCGAAGTTGAGGAATTGGTTCCCGCGGGAGAATTAAATCCTAATGACATACATGTACCGGGAATATTTGTACAACGCATTTTTCAGGGAAATGCCTATGAAAAGCGGATAGAGCAAAGAACAGTAAGACCAAGGAAGTAATGCTAAATAAGGAAGGAATAGCACAGCGCATTGCGCAAGAAGTCAAAGACGGATACTACGTAAACTTAGGGATTGGTATTCCCACATTGGTGGCCAACTTTGTTCGCGAAGATATAAACGTTGAATTTCAAAGTGAAAATGGGGTTCTTGGAATGGGGCCATTCCCATTTGAAGGAGAAGAGGATGCAGATATTATAAATGCCGGGAAACAGACCATTACCACTTTACCCGGGGCTTCTTTTTTTGATTCAGCAACCAGTTTTGGAATGATTCGAGGTCAACATGTAGATTTAACTATTTTAGGAGCGATGGAAGTGGCCGAGAACGGGGATATTGCCAACTGGAAAATTCCTGGGAAAATGGTAAAAGGTATGGGTGGTGCGATGGATTTGGTTGCTTCTGCAGAAAATATTATCGTTGCTATGATGCATACCAATAAGGCGGGCATATCCAAACTATTGAAAAAATGTTCTTTGCCGCTGACAGGGGTTGGCTGCGTTAAAAAAATCGTGACCAATCTTGCTGTATTGGAGGTTACTCCAAATGGCTTTAGGTTGTTGGAACGCGCACCTGGTGTTAGTGTCGAAGATATAAAACAAGCAACTGAGGGCGCCTTGATTGTTGAAGGGGAAATCCCTGAAATGAACATTTAAACAAAGCGAATTGTGCAGTTCATCGAATAATGTGTTACTTTCAATTTTTTTACAACATTTTAATACCACATGACAACAATAATTTAACAATTCGGCGTTTTACTTATACTTTTACTTAGTAATTAAATGTTAAACCCCAAATTTAACCTTTACAAAACCAAAAGCTATGGAAGCTCAAATTAACCACAGACCCATCGACGAAGAAATTTACATTGATCGAAGTACCTTCTATAGAGGTGTTTTAGCCCTGGCCAAGAAGCTTTTTATGCTATAATCTGATTTTTGGTATATAATTTCTTAAAGGAGCAAGACCCTAAGGGCCTTGCTCCTTTTCTTTTATCCATGATTTTAAAGCCTAATCAAAAACCACTATTTTTAGACAATTATTATAGATCTATATGCAATTACGACTGCTTAAATGTTCCATGATCCACTTGGAAAAACTTGTAAAAATTTCAAGAGAAACTTTTATTGATGCGTTTGAAAAGGTCAACGACCCTCAGGATTTTACAGCATATGTCGATAATGCGTTTGAACATATAAAGCTTGCTGAAGAACTTAAAAACAAGAACTCATCCTATTATTTTGTGTATGCTAACGATGAATTGGCAGGATATTTTAAATTGAACGAATACGAAGCCCAATCAGAGATTAAAACCAAAGAAGCCATTGAATTGGAACGCATCTATGTATTAAAGAAGTTTCAGGGAAGAAAAATAGGCGTTTGGATGTTGGATGAAATAAAAAAACTGGCTTCCAAAATGGAGAAAACGTATCTCTGGCTCGGTGTATGGGAACAAAATACAAGGGCAATAAAATTGTATGAAGTCAACGGCTTCTCTAAATTTGGAAACCATCCTTACTATATTGGCAAAGACAAACAAACCGATTGGCTAATGCGGTATGATATACCGACAGACATGTGATTTTTTTTGCCAACCAAGAATGGGAATATCTATAAATTGAGAAGTTTATGACCAATCTATAGTCGGCCATGAACTAAATGCCGTTAAGAATTTGTGCAGCCCTTTCCAAAGTTTCAGTAGTTTTAGCAAAGCAAAAACGGAGCTGTTTTTCATCTTTTTGATCTACATTGAATACCGATATAGGAATACCTGCAATCTTATTTTCAACAGTTAAACGTTTGGCAAAGTCAATATCACTCTCATTGGTGATATCGGAGTAATCCAAAAGTTGAAAATATGTGCCTTGAGCTGGGATCATTTTAAATCTTGAACCTTTAATAGATGACAAAAAGAAATCTCTTTTTTCTTGGAAGAAATTATTCAACCCCAAATAAGTATCCGGATGTATCAAGTATTCGGCTAAAGCACGTTGTATAGGGTGGTTGGCGCAAAACACATTATATTGATGGGTCTTTCTAAATTCCTTCATTAACTCAGCAGGAGCTGCACAGTACCCCATTTTCCATCCAGTGGTATGGAACGTTTTCCCAAAAGATGCACAAATAAAACTTCGTGATGCCAAATCATCATATTTGGCAACACTTTCGTGCGTAAGACCATCAAAAACTATATGTTCGTATACCTCATCACTTATAACAATAATATCTGTATTTCTTAGGCTATTCTGAAGCTTGAGCATATCATCTTGGGAAAGTACTGTACCACTTGGATTATGGGGGGTATTAATTACAACCATTTTGGTCCTATGGGTAATTTTTTTCCGGAATTCATCCCAGTCCACACTATATTCTTTTCCTTGCAATTGAACAAAAACAGGTATTCCTCCATTTACTTCAATGGCTGGCTCGTAACAATCATAGGCCGGTTTAAAAACAATCACCTCATCACCTGAACCAATGAAGGCTGTTACAATGGTAAATATTGCTTGTGTTGCCCCTGCGGTTATGGTCACTTCAGTTTCGGGATTGTATTGCCTTTGGTATAAAATGGCCAACTTATTCGCTATTATTTCCCTGAGAGGCATTATGCCGGCCATTTGGGCATATTGGTTATGTCCTTCCTTCATTGCCTTGGTTACTAGGTTTATAAGGATGGGATCTGGTTTAAAATTTGGAAAACCTTGGGCCAGGTTTATGGCATTGTATTGGGCGGCTAACCTACCCATAGTTGTAAAAATAGTGGTTTTTACATTTGGGAGTTTTGAGGAGATTTTATTTTGAAAAGCAGGCATGGTATTGGTTTTAGGGTTATAAAGGTAATAAAATGGGTGTCATTGGGGCTTTTGTTTTTCCAAATGGGAGATTACTTGGTACAAACAGGAATCCAAATCTTTTTTTACCTATGTTTCCCAAAATCGAAACACCTTATAACCTAATGCAAGCAACTCTTTTTTTACCTCTCTATCACGTTGAATATTACATTCAATTTTTGGGAGTCAGAATTCCCGATTGGTCTTTATTTTTTGCTTTCGCTCCTCCCAATTAAAGCCGTGCCAGAACTCTCCGACTATAAAAAGGATAGTCCTATGTTTTTTAACGCGATATCGAATTTGTCAATAAGTTTTTATAGTCTATTCGGTAACTGTATCCAGCTTGCATAAACCCTTCCTAAAGGCTAGTTCCGGTTTGGTGTTCTTTCCCTGAATCTTCCCATTATCTTGGAACGCTTAGGAGTTGTGTAAAATTCTGATTTCTCATTAAAACGAGGAACTTTTATTCTGTTATCGGAGTAGAATTTGGCAATAAATAAAGATAAAAAAATCCCATCCAGTTTCGGATGGGATTTTTAAATTTATATTCCAGAATAATTTTGTTAAAACTTAATTAGACTTGCTTTGACCAGCTCACGATTCATACGAGCAATATTCTCCAATGAAATTCCTTTTGGACATTCAACCTCACAAGCCCCAGTATTGGTACAATTTCCAAATCCTTCCAAATCCATTTGGGCAACCATGTTTCTAACACGGTCAGCAGCTTCCACTTGTCCTTGTGGCAATAATGCAAATTGAGAAACCTTGGCGCCAACAAATAACATAGCTGAAGAGTTCTTACAACTTGCGACACAAGCACCACAACCAATACATGCTGCGGCGTCCATAGCTTCATCGGCTGCATGTTTTGAAATTGGAATGGCGTTGGCATCTTGGGTATTTCCTGAAGTATTTACAGAAATATAACCACCAGCTTGCTGAATACGCTCAAAAGCAGTTCTATCCACAACCAAATCCTTAATAACTGGAAATGATTTGGCCCTAAAAGGCTCTATAGTAATGGTATCACCATCGTTGAACGATCGCATGTGCAATTGGCATGTGGTAATAGCTCTATCAGGACCATGTGCTTCCCCATTTATGTGTAAAGAACACATCCCACAAATACCTTCACGACAGTCATGGTCAAAAGCAACAGGCTCTTCACCAGAATTTACAAGTTGCTCATTCAAAACATCCATCATTTCCAAGAAAGACATATGTTCTGAAATATCAGATACCTTGTAATCGACCATCTTGCCTTTATCTTGCGGTCCTTTTTGTCTCCAAATTTTAAGCGTTAGATTCATATGGTTTAGTTTTTGGTTTCCAGTTGTTTGTTGTTAGCTCATACAATCGTCTAACAACTATCAACCATCAACTACTTATAGCTACGTTGTTTTAATTCAATATCTTTAAACTCCAATTGCTCCTTATGCAATACGGCATCGGAAGGCTCTCCTTTGTATTCCCATGCGGAAACGAATGCAAAACCTTTGTCATTACGTTTCGCTTCCCCTTTTTGTTCTCCATCTAATTCAACAGATTCTTCACGGAAGTGACCACCACAAGATTCTTCTCTTAAGAGGGCGTCTTTTGCAAATAACTCACCTAATTCCAAGAAATCGGCAACTCTACCAGCTTTTTCCAATTCAAGATTCATCTCATTGGCACTGCCAGGAACTTTTACATCTTTCCAGAATTCTTCGCGAATTGCCTTAATTTCGGTCATGGCTTCATTCAATGCTTTTTCATTACGGGCCATACCTACTTTTTCCCACATTACTTTTCCTAGACGTTTGTGGAAATGATCAACCGATTTTGTTCCGTTATTATTCATAAAGAAATCAATACGGTCTTTAACTTCTTTTTCAACTTCGTCAAACTCAATAGTCTCAGTAGAGATAGGCCCGGTTCTAATATCATCTGACAAATAATCACCTATTGTATAAGGCAGTACAAAGTAACCATCGGCCAAACCTTGCATTAAAGCAGAAGCCCCTAATCGGTTTGCACCATGATCAGAGAAGTTCGCCTCACCAATACAATACAATCCAGGAACAGTGGTCATTAAATTATAATCGACCCAAACACCGCCCATTGTATAGTGCGTAGCAGGATAGATCATCATTGGTGTTTTGTATGGGTTTTCATCAATGATCTTCTCATACATTTGGAAAAGGTTACCATACTTTTCTTCAATGACACCTTCTCCCAATTCAATAATTTTTTCTTTGGATGGGTTTGAAACGCCATGAATTTTCGCTTGTTCCTTACCATAACGCTCAATAGCAGCGGCAAAGTCCAGGTAAACTGCTTCTCCAGTGGCATTTACGCCATGTCCAGCATCGCATCGTTCTTTGGCAGCTCTAGATGCTACATCACGAGGCACCAAGTTTCCAAAGGCAGGGTAACGTCTTTCCAGAAAGTAATCACGATCTTCTTCTTTCAATTGGGTTGGCTTCAACTTGCCTTCTTGAATGCCCTTCACATCATCCATGTTTTTGGGTACCCAAATACGACCGTCATTTCGCAACGATTCGGACATCAGGGTTAATTTCGACTGATAATCACCAGATCTAGGAATACATGTTGGATGTATTTGTGTAAAACAAGGGTTCGCAAAGAATGCTCCCTTTTTATGAATTTTCCACGCGGCGGTTGCATTGGATCCCATAGCATTGGTCGAAAGGAAATATACATTCCCGTATCCTCCGGAAGCTATGACCACTGCGTGTGCAGAATGTCTTTCGATTTCTCCGGTAATCAAATTTCGGGCAATAATTCCACGAGCTTTACCATCAACTTTTACTACATCAAGCATTTCATGGCGATTGTGCATTTCAATCTTACCACGTGCAATCTGACGGTTCATGGCTGAGTAACAACCCAACAACAATTGCTGTCCTGTTTGTCCTTTAGCATAAAACGTTCTTGAAACTAAAACACCTCCAAAAGAACGGTTGTCCAATAGACCTCCATAATCACGAGCAAAGGGTACTCCTTGGGCCACACATTGATCAATAATATTTGCAGAAACCTCCGCTAATCGATATACATTGGCTTCACGTGAACGGTAATCCCCCCCTTTTACGGTATCGTAAAATAAGCGATAGGTAGAATCGCCATCTCCCATATAGTTCTTAGCAGCATTGATACCACCTTGTGCGGCAATTGAATGTGCTCTACGTGGAGAGTCCTGATAACAAAATGCCTTTACATTATAACCCAATTCAGCCAATGTTGCAGCAGCAGATCCGCCAGCAAGTCCTGTACCAACAACTATAATATCGATGTGACGTTTGTTAGCCGGGTTTACTAAATTGATTTTATCCTTATAGGTGGTCCATTTGTCCTTAATTGGCCCTTTTGGCACTTTTGAGTCTAATACAGACATAAGTAAATCGTATTAATGGTTAAAATGATGGAAAAGAGCAATGACGATAAATCCTAATGGAATCAGTATTGAATATGCCTTGCCAATATTTTTTATTGTTTTTTGTCTTCCGACAGTCGCTCCAATAGATTGGAATGCTGAAGTAAAGCCGTGAAGCAGGTGTAACGCTAACAAAACAAAGGCAACAACATAAGCTCCAACTCTTATCGGATTTACAAATTTATGGGTCAGCTCCTTGTAATAACGTAATCCTTCAACACCTTCCGCAGTTCCAGACCAATCTCCTTGAACAAACTTGGTGTTAATTTCAGGAAACCAGAAATCAATAAAGTGCAATACAATAAACCCTAAAATTACCAAGCCGCTATAAATCATGTTCCTGCTCATCCATGTAGAATTGGCCGCCCCATTGTTTTTAGCATATTTTACATTTCTAGAACTTTTATTTTTCAGTTCTAAAACGAACCCCATTACAAAATGATAGATCACTGCAAAAATTAATACTGGTTGAAGCACATATTGCACCAGCGGATTTGTTCCCATAAAATGCGATACTTCATTAAATGTATCTGCACTAAAAACCGATAAAATGTTAATTGCAAAATGTTGTAAAAGAAAAAACATCAAGAAAAAAGCAGAAAGCGCCATCGCATACTTTCTACCTATTGAAGAATTAAAGAACCCGCTCATTGGTAGTTGATTTTGGTTGCTAATTTACAGTACAGAAGCGTTTATAACAAACTTTGCAGTAGTAAAGTATGGTATTTGGAACTAAATTAAAGAAACTTTTAATGATGTAGATAGTATTATGCAAAAAGCTTTCAAAGAATCTAATAAAACAAGTATTCCAAGGGCAATTTTTTGTCTCGCTAAATGACTTCCCATAAAATTGATTCAATGGATTGTTTGTGTTGCAATTTTGACCGATATTACAGTATAAATCTAAAGCCAATAAATTTTTGATATGGATATTGGGTTGTTATCAGTTAGCATGAATGTCTATTCCACCAAAAGAATTACAGAGGAAGCGGAAAAACTTGGGCATTATATCGAATTAATTGACCATACCAAATGCACAGTAAAATTGGGTTCAGGAAAACCTCAGATTTATTTTGGGGATGAAAATATCTCTGAAGGTTTTGATGCCATTATCCCAAGAATTGGCTCCAAAGTCACAAAACATGGAGCAGCCATTGTCAAACAATTCGAAATGAATGGGGTGTTTAGTACGGCTCGTTCACTGGGAATTACAAGGGCAAGGAACAAGATACGTACCTTGCAGATAATGACGCGCAAAGGTATTCCTATTCCCGAAACCTTATTCTCGATTAATCCTGATAACATAGAAGAACAGATAAGTTTGTTGGGAGGCCCACCCGTTATCATTAAACTTCAGGAAGGGACACAGGGTTTGGGGGTAATTTTGGCTGAAAGCCAAAAATCCGCAAAATCAATTATTGATACGTTTTATAAGATGGATACCAGTATTCTTATTCAAAAGTATATTGAAGAATCTAATGGGGAAGACATCCGGATTATTGTTGTAGGGAACAAGGTGATAGCAAGTATGAAACGTACAAGTGCCATTGGGGAGTTCCGCTCCAACGTGCATCGAGGGGGAAATACCGAGAAAATAACACCAACATCGAAAGAGCAAGATTTAGCCATTAATGCTGTTAAACACTTGGGCCTTGGAGTTGCCGGAGTAGATCTTATACGTTCCAAGAAAGGCCCATTACTTTTGGAAGTGAATGCTTCCCCTGGATTAGAGGGCATTGAGGAAACTACTGGGGTAAATGTTGCCAAAACAATTATACGTTTTGTAGAAAAGAATGGTCAACGCGGAAGAAGATGAAGACATCCACATCACGTATTGTTGGTTCTTTTTATTTCGTATACAACACACTTTTCAAGATCTTTATCATCTTTTAGCAAGGGATGGTCAAACGTTTGTTTTTTCTCCATATTCAATTTCTTCATAACACCTTCCGATTTGTTGTTAATAACAGGACATATGGCCTTAATCATAGTTAGACTCAAGGTTTGAAATGCAAATTCCAAACATTTTTTGGCACCTTCGGTTGCATACCCTTTTCCCCATTCTTTTTGATGTAATCGCCATCCAATATCAACGCATGGAGTGAAATCGGCTTTAAAATTTTGTTCAGATAAACCAATAAATCCAATGAACCCATTGTCAGATAATTTATCTACTGCAAAATAACAGAATCCTTTATCCAAAAATTGTTGCTGCATTCTTCGAACAAATTTTTCAGTTTGTTCTGGAGTTTGAATACTGGGAAAAAATTCCATTACCTTTTGATCAGCATTAATCTCGGCCATTATCAAAATGTCCGATTCCGTCCAATTTCTAAATCCTAATCTGTTCGATGTAAAAAGATATTCTATTTTCAACCTATAATCTTTAAGGTGCGTTGCTATTTGGACATATAATTATCCAATCAATTTTATTCTCAGTACTATATTATTCTATCTCAAATCCCTGTTTACCGCTATCTCCATTTCCAGAAATTTCAATTGTGTATTTCCCTTTTGGCAAATAGGTTTTTCCATCCTGAGCCTCTTTGAGTTCCTTTTTATACTTCTTTAAATAGGCCAATTTTCCACCTTTGCTAAAGGCCACATCATATGATAATATGTTAAAACCTCTGTCAGCGTTAACTTCTGTAGCACTTACTTCCTGCCCATTATTTGTAGATATTTTTGCTTTATAACTGCCTGTATTTGTCGTATAAAAGGTGAGATCTATTCCTGGGGTTTCCGGTTTTGTCCAGGTTCTTGTGCCGTTGCCCCATTTATTGGAATGTTTAATATTATCTACCTTAAAAACGTAAAGATCTTTAGCAATAATATTTGGCGTCATTTGCTGTAAAAAGGAAATATCGGCCTTATAAATACTTCGACCATGGGTTCCCACTAATAAATGTTTGGCATTCGGTGGGATAACTAAATCATGAACTGCTACATTGGGCAATCCATTGGAAAATACCTCCCAGGATAACCCTTGATTAAAAGAAACATAAGTACCGTTGTCGGTTCCAACAAACAACAGATTTTCATTTACTGGGTCTTCCAAAACAACATTTACAGGAGATGTCGGTAAATTGCTGGAAATATTTAACCATGTTTTTCCATAGTCATTGCTCATATATACGTAAGGAGTAAAGTTATCCCAACGATAGCCGTTCAATGTAGCATACACTCTTTCTTTTTTATGTTTGGAGGCTACAACCCGGCTAACCCATAAATCTTTTGGTAAGGAACCAGAAATTTTGTCCCAGCTTCCCCCACCATTTTGGGACACCTGTAACAAACCATCATCACTCCCGGTATAAATCAAACCAAATTTAAATTGGGATTCCGAAATTGTTGTTAGGGTGCCAAAGGCCACATTTCCTTTTTTGCCCCCTAGGGTCAAATCATTTGAAATAGCATCCCAATCATTGCCTTGGTTTAATGAACGATGCAATTTATTGCTCCCCAAATACAGAATATCCTGATTATGTGATGATAGTAATATGGGGGTTTGCCAATTGAATCTATAAGGGGTATTCCCCAGTTCGTGCTTAGGCTGGATGTTTTTTCTTTTGTCATTGGTTAGATCTAAGCGAAAATAATTACCAAATTGAAATCCGGCATACACAACATTATGGTTTCGGCTGTCGATCTGCACTTGCATTCCGTCACCTCCCATAATAGATTTCCAGGTATAATGTCCACTTTGGTGCCAACGACTATTCTCTTCGGAATTGTGTGGTCCCATCCAAACACCGTTGTCCTGTAATCCACCATATACGTTGTATGGGTCTTGATTGTCCGCATTTATGGCATAAAACTGGCCAACTGAAGGAGAATTGTTTTTTGTCCAGTGAGCTCCATTATCATAGGAAATATTTACGCCTCCATCATTGCCATTTACTAGGTGCCCAGGCATTTTAGGATTTACCCACAGTGCATGATGGTCGCCATGTACATTGTCTCCATTGATAGAGGTATAGGTTTTTCCACCATCTTCGGATTTTACAATAGGCACCCCTGCCAAATATATTTTATTCTTGTCGTTGGGGTCTACATTGATCTGTGCAAAATAGTAGCCATAACTATAAAAGAGGTCGTCTATATAATTTTCATTCATCTTTTTCCAAGTAGTGCCACCGTCATCGCTTCGGTACACCTCAGCACCTACTACTGGGGTATCGAATAAAAGGGAATTGGCGTTTTCAAGATATTTGGCTAAGTCCACAGGTTTAATATTTCCACTGCGAACCATATGTTTCACATTTTCCGCTTTGTACTTTTCATGAAAACCATGGTTTTTTAGAAATTCGTTCAGGGTATTGTCTTCCATTTCCAATAATTCCGAAACCGACATCTTTTTAAAATCATCTTTGGTCAATGTCTCTGATTTTTTATCGGTTTTTCTTCTTCTTTCCTGACTGTCATGTACTGCATAAACAGTTTTTTCATCAAAAACGGCCAATCCTATTCTACCGACACCATTACCCGTTGGGAAGCCACTATTTGGTATTGAAACTTTGTCCCACGTAGTTCCCCCATCCATACTCCTATATATTCCGGAGCCACTTCCACTACCTCTAAAACTCCAAGCCTTTCTATCCTTTTCCCATGATGCGGCATACATCAGGTTAAAATTATCTGGCGCATAAGTAACATCTATAATTCCTGCGGTGCTACTTACAAAAAGTGTTTTTTTCCAAGTTTTTCCTCCATCTACTGTTTTGTATATGCCGCGCTCTTCATTTGTGGAATATAGGTGTCCCGCAACCCCTACCACTACTTCTTCCGAATTAGTCGGGTTTATTACAATACGGCCAATATGATGAGAATCGCCAAGGCCCATATTTTGCCAGGTCCTTCCTTTGTCGTTCGATTTTAGAATGCCAATTCCTGCATACGAGGAACGGGATGAATTATTTTCGCCGGTACCCACCCATATGGTTCCTGATTTCCAATCCACTGCTATGTCACCCACGTTTTGCGTTTGTGAATTGTCCAATACTGGGATAAAAGAAGTGCCGTTATTGTTAGAGTACCAAACCCCGCCAGAAGCATAGCCCACATAAAATTCTATCGGATTATCTGGATTTACATCCAAATCTACCACTCGGCCACTCATTATTGTGGGCCCAATATTTTTAAAAGGAATATGTTGAACCAAAGAGCCTTCTTCCATTTGTTGTCTCTGAAAAAGGGATTCCAGAACAACTTGTTCCGAGGTTGGGGAATGCTGTGCAAAACTTAGTGTGTAGAAAAAAAGAAACAAGGGAATGCAAATACTTTTCATATAAAACTATTTTGAGTTCATGTGGTGAAGTTATGAATTAGTAATAGTGATGACAAAGTAATTTTTGTTTGCTACTCCCTAATAACTATTTTTGAATAAAGGAATAATCAATATGAAATACGAACAGATTAGCAACCAATTATTTATAAATAACCGAAAGAAATTTATGGGACAGATGAAGGCCAAAAGCATTGCGGTCTTTAATTCCAATGACATATATCCTATAAGTGCTGATAGTACTATGCCCTTTCAACAACATCGCGACATTTTTTACTTAAGTGGTGCAGATCAAGAAGAGACTATATTGGTGCTATTCCCTGATGCAATGGATAAAAAGCATCAAGAGGTGCTCTTTGTTCGTGAAACCAATGATCATATTGCGGTATGGGAAGGTGAAAAACTTACCAAGCGACGTGCCACTGAAGTTTCCGGTATAAAAAGCGTGTATTGGTTATCTGATTTTGATAAGATTTTTTTTGATTTGATGACCGAAGCGGATACGCTTTATGTAAATACAAATGAACATTATAGACAGGCGGTGGAGACCCAGACTAGGGAAGATCGGTTTATACAAAAATGTAAGGAACAATTCCCCGCACACCAGGTTGCCAAAAGTAATCCTATTCTTCAGCAGATTAGGGGAGTAAAGGAAGCAGATGAAATTGCCTTGATGCAAACCGCCTGCAATATCACGGAAAAAGGGTTTAGGCGTATCCTCGATTTTGTGAAACCAGGAGTTTGGGAGCATGAAATTGAGGCAGAATATTTGCACGAGTTTGTAAGAAACCGTTCCAAAGGATTTGCTTATACACCCATCTTGGCTTCCGGCAATAACGCTAACGTACTACATTATATTGAAAACAACCAAAAGTGTATGGATGGACATTTAATATTAATGGATGTAGCTGCTGAATATGCCAATTACTCCAGCGACATGACACGTACCATTCCGGTGAATGGAAAATTTACCAAAAGGCAAAAAGAAGTATATAATGCGGTACTTAGGGTTAAAAATGAAGCTACCCAACTCTTGGTTCCTGGAACAATATGGGCTGAATACCATAAAGAAGTAGGGAAACTAATGACCTCAGAACTAATAGGACTTGGATTATTGGACAAGGAGGACATTCAGCATCAAGACAAGGACTGGCCTGCCTACAAAAAATATTTCATGCATGGCACTAGTCACCATATAGGACTGGATACTCATGATTATGGGGAACTAAAGACCTCTATGAAATCCAACATGGTCTTTACGGTTGAACCTGGGATCTATATTCCCGATGAAAAGATGGGCATCCGTTTGGAGGATGATGTGGTTATTCAAGATAAGGGGGAACCATTTAACTTGATGCGCAATATTCCTATTGAAGTCGAAGAATTGGAGGAGTTGATGAATCAAGGATTATAAACTAGGCGCTAAAAATTTCACTCTCCTTATTTGGAAGATGAAATTGGTTTTACATGTTTAAGATTACCCAAAACAAAGGCCAACAATGCCGGTAATACCCAGCCCATACTTAAACTACCAAGTGGTATCCATTCTTTAATGGGCGCTATTGTTGCTGTAAGTCCAATGCTGCTTAAAAAGTCTGGAATGCTAAATACGATAGTGGCAATAATGACCGATTTAAATACAAAGACCGAGGCAAATTTGTCCGGAACATTGTTCAATAGAATCAAGGCAATTGTTATGGGATAAATAAACATTAAGACAGGAAGGGCCACCGAAATAATATAACCCACATTAAACTGTCCCATTGCAATTCCCAAGACACAACCCGTTATTGCTGCTATTGTATATGCCGTTTGTGAATTTGCAAATCGCGATTTAAAAAAATCTGCTGCACCTACTACAATGCCCACGGCCGTGGAGAAACATGCCAAGCTAACCAAAACACTTAAAAATAAATTGGCAGTGGCGCCAAGGGTTTTTAAGCTAATTCCATTTAATAGTGCAGTTCTGGAAATATCACCATCAAAGCTATAGTGCATCAATGCCCCGGTTAAAATCAAACCTGCATAAATAAGCAATAACCCCAAACCGGCCAACCAGCCTGCACGGCTAATCAGGGCTTTTTTTTGCTCATATGTTCCCTTGCCCTTAAGATTTATTGAAACTATTATAACACCTCCCACAACAATTGCTCCTATTGCATCAAAGGTCTGATAGCCTTCCAAAACCCCATCTGTAAATGGATTTATAAATGCGATATCCCCAAAAGAATAATTATAGGAAAATAAGGTAATCCCAATTATCGACAACAATATTAGTATAATGGCAGGAGTCAATATTTTACCAAGGATATTCAAAATCTTGGACCTGTTCATCACAAAAACAAACACAAGACCAAAATAAATAATACTGGTGAGAATTGATGGAGTATCAAAGAAGGGTTGTATGGCAATCTCATGGGTCACCGAAGCAGTCCGTGGTGCAGGTAAACTTAAAGAAATAGCATAAATGACAATGGAATATATCAAACTGAATTTTTGGGATACTTTTTTACCAAAATCGAATATGGTACCCTGTAATTTCGCATGCGCCAATATCCCCATTATAGGAATCAGAACGGCCGATAGGCAAAACCCCAAGGTTACCAACCACCAAAGATCTCCAGATTTAAATCCCAGTAAAGGAGGTAAAATTAAATTGCCGGCGCCAAAGAAAAGTGAAAATAGGGCAAAAGCAGTAATAAAGGTCTCTTTGGTTTTGTACATGCTGTGTAATCTCACCCGAAAGATAGGGTAAAAACCTCTTTTTACAAATGGGGAAATTACCGTGATTAAATTGCCGTTTGTCGAAAAAAATGTTTTTTATCGAAAAAACAATAAAAATTATCGGGAACACCCAATAAAACACTAACTAAGTCCGTTCTCATTTCAAAGCATCCTATAATAAATGTTTTTACTAGTTTAACCCAAGATATAATTTTGCATTCAACGGTCCCCAAACCATACCAATGCGCCTTAAAAACCTACCAGTATGAAAAAAGTATTTACAAACTATGGCAACAAGCTAAGTTCTCTCTGTTGCAGCATTTTTGGACATCACTATTCAGTATCCAAAAAAGTGACTTTGCATATCAAAGAGTATAAATGCATTCATTGCCACAGAGAAGTTACCACAGATGTAAGTGGAAACCTTTCCCTATTGACGCCTGAGTTGCAAGAGATCAACGATACCCTAGAACAACTATTTCAAAGAAGACATAGTGCTACAGAGCAACAAGTAGCTTAATTATGCTTTGGCAAATGAATTCCAGCCCTGAGCGGTGATTGGAATTTTAGAGTTATTCCTGGAAATTAAATGTGCGCCTTCATTCTTGTCTGTCATATGCCCCACGACAGTTAAGTTAGGATTGCCTTTTATTTTCGGGAATTCTTTTTGGTCTATAGTGAACAAGAGTTCATAATCTTCCCCTCCACTTAATGCTACAGTGGTATTATCAATTTGAAACTCCTCACAAACAGTAATGACAGTGGGATCCATTGGAATTTTATCCTCGAACAAATTACAACCTACCCCACTTTGCTTACATAAATGAAGTATCTCAGAAGATAGACCATCACTTATATCAATCATTGCAGTAGGGTGCACATCCAGTTCTTTTAATAAGGGCCGAATATCCTTTCGGGCCTCAGGCTTAAGTTGGCGTTCCATTATGTAGCTATAAGGCGATAAGTCCGGTTGATTATTTGAATTTACCTTAAACACTTCTTTTTCCCTTTCCAATACCTGTAATCCCATATAAGCTCCACCTAAATCGCCTGTGACCACCAAAAGATCATTTGGTTTTGAGCCACTTCTGTATACTATTTCTTCTGCCTTAGCCTCGCCAATTGCTGTTATACTAATAAGCATACCTGTGTTGGATGAGGTAGTATCTCCCCCTACCAAATCTATTTTGTACATTTCTGCAGCAAGTGCAACACCGCTATAAAATTCTTCCAAAGCTTCCAAGGGGAAACGGTTTGATACAGCAATGGAGACAGTTATCTGGGTTGCGCTGGCATTCATCGCATAAATGTCCGACAAGTTTACCATTACGGCTTTATATCCCAAATGCTTTAGCGGCATATAGGAGAGATCAAAATGTATGCCCTCAATGAGGAGGTCTGTGGAGATCAGAGTTTTTTTATCTTTAAAATCCAGCACTGCGGCATCGTCACCTATACCTTTGAGTGTTGATTTTTGATTGATCGAGAAGTCTTTGGTGAGATGATCGATCAATCCAAATTCTCCCAATTCTTCCAAGGAGGTTTTTTCCGAGTTTTTGTCTTCTAGCATAATGCAAAAATAAGTAGGATATCTTTTATATCTTACCTTTGTGACAATAAAGAAATTGAAGCACAAAAATTCTATGAAAAGGACATGTTTAATTATCTCTTTTGCATTTCTGTTTTTCAATTGTTCCAAAGATAGTTCCGAAGGAGATTCCAATAATGTGGTGCCAAATGGAAACGGGAATATCACGACAGGATTCGTACCCTGTGAAAATGGGATGGCCGGAATTTATCCTTGTAATGGATATGATCTATTGGGCCAAATTAGTTTGAATTCATTTGGGGCCACCGCTGCAAACGATATTTGGGGATGGACAGATAGCTCCACAAATAAAGAATATGTACTTATAGGGTTGAATAATGGAACCGCATTTGTGGATATTACCGATGAGGCAAACATTATCTATTTAGGAAAACTTCCCACGGCTACCGAAACCA
>CAXMOE010000008.1:23520-28037 GCA_964194835.1 uncultured Flavobacteriaceae bacterium
TATTGTTTCTGAAGCCAGTGGGCATGGGATGCAGGTATTTGATTTGACCAAGTTAAGGAACGTTCCAAGTATGCCCGAGACCTTCACGGCAGATGCCCATTATACCGGTTTTGGCAATGCACATAATATTGTAATCAACGAAACAGAGGGTTATGCATATGTGGTTGGTACAGCTCGTGATGATGCTTTTAATGGAGGGGTACACTTCATCAACATTCAAGACCCCATGAGTCCAACCGGGGATGGAGGTTATGGAGCTGATGGCTATTCACATGATGCCCAGGTAATCTCCTATAATGGGCCAGACGCCGACTATCTGGGCAGGGAGATTTATATTGGCGCCAATGAGGACCAGGTGGTAATGGTAGATATTACGGACAAGAACAATCCTACCCAGATTGGTGCCTTACAATATAGCAACATAGGCTATACCCATCAAGGGTGGTTTACAGATGATCATCGTTACTTAATATTAGGTGATGAAACAGATGAAATTAATTTCGGATTTAATTCCCGAACCTTGGTCTTTGATCTTACAGATATGGACAACCCTATATTACACACCACCTATTTGGGAGAAACTTCAGCAATTGATCATAATGGATATGCGAATGGCAATCAATTCTATTTGGCCAACTATACCGCGGGTGTTCGAGTATTGGATATTTCTGGGATTGATGGAGAAACTATAGTTGAAGAAGGATTTTTTGACACCTTTCCTTCCAATAATACGAGTAGTTTTAATGGGGTATGGAGTGTTTACCCATATTTTTCGAGTGGAAAGATAGTTGTTAGCGATATTAATTCTGGACTGTTTGTTATTAAAAAAGCGAGTTGATGAAAAGATTGGGTTTGGCATTTCTTTTTTTTGGCCTCATTTCCTGTTCTAAAGATGCAGTTGTGCCTCCTTTAACAGAGAATGAAAATGAAATCTCTTTTCTTGGAGAGGTTGATTGGGTAAAAAATTTCGGTGGCTCAGGGGATGAAACTGCCCAGGCTATCATTTCATCTTCTGATGGGGGTTACGCTATTTTTGGGTATTCCAACAGTATGGATGGAGATCTTGTGGGAAAAACAACTGATGTAAATGATTATTGGTTGTTAAAGTTGGATGTTGATGGCCATTTACAATGGAACAAAACCTATGGAGGCAGTAAAGATGATAGGGGACAAAGTCTGGTGCAGACTAAAGATGGGGGTTATGCCATAACTGGCTATGCCATGAGTGATGATGGAAATGGAAGCAACAATGAGGGATTTCATGACAACTGGATTCTTAAGCTCGATGCCCAAGGGACAATTGAATGGGAAAAGAGTTTTGGATTTTCGGGGCATGATCATTCTTATGATATTATTCAGACCAACAATGGAGGTTTCTTTTTTGTAGGTTTTTTGGATATTACTTTGGCGAGGGCTGATGGATATACGGAAAAAGAATCTTCTCATACTAGACACGGGGTTGGCGAATTTTGGGGCACAAAATTGGATGCTCAAGGAAATTTGGAATGGCGTCGCTATTTTGGGGGCACCAATAATGACAGGGCACATGCTGTGGTGCAAGCAGATGATGGAGGGTTTGTAATGGCAGGTTTTTCTGAGAGCGATGATTTTGATATTTCCAATACCAAGGGCAGTTATGATTTTTGGGTTATAAAAATAACTGAGGAGGGAAATCTGGTATGGGAGCGATCCTTTGGGGGTTCTGGCATTGAAATTTCCTATGATATTACCAAAACCGATGATAATGCCTATGTGGTAACTGGCAATACGTTCAGTAACGACGCCGACGTTTCCGTTAACAATGGAGAATCGGATGTATGGCTTATAAAGATTGATGATGGCGGAAACCTCATTTGGGAAAAGACCTTCGGGGGAACCCAATTTGATGCCGCGCAAGGGGTAAGTTTAAGTAAAGATGGTGGATTTATCATAACTGGTAACTCCAAAAGTTTGGATATTGATGCAACGGCAAATGCTGGGGAAAACGATATATGGCTCATTAAAACGGATTCTAACGGTAATATAATCTGGCAAAGTTCCTATGGCGGATCGGACCTCGATTATGGATTTGACGCCGTTGAGACCGATACAAATGGTATTATCTTAGTTGGAGAGAGCCATAGTACTGATTTCAAAGATATACTGCATATAGGAAAATCTGATGTTGTGGTCATCAAAATCAACTAACGGACCTCTTTTTGGTCATGAATCTTTAATCTTTAATAGATAATCTTTATCGGGCCATACGTTATAAAAATGTTAGTAATTAGGGTAGAACACTACTTATAGACTATATTTGTATATTATTTAGAATAAATCCAATTAAGAATGATTGAAGTATCAGAAACAGCCAAGAAACGGGTTATCAGTCTAATGACGGAGGAAGGATTTGATGCCGCCAAGGATTTTGTACGCGTTGGTGTAAAAAGTGGCGGTTGTAGCGGATTGTCCTATGAATTGGGTTTTGATGATAAACTGAACGAATCAGACAAAGTTTTTGAAGATAATTCAGTAAGAATTATAGTCGACAAAAAGAGCTTTCTGTATCTGGTTGGAACGGTCTTGGAATATTCCGGAGGACTCAATGGCAAAGGATTTGTGTTCAACAATCCCAACGCCCAACGAACCTGCGGATGCGGGGAAAGTTTTTCACTTTAACATAAAATCAAAAAAAGTCCCAATTATGGAGACTTAGCGGCCTATGGCATATACGGAGGAAGAATTAAAAAAAGAATTGGAAACCAAGGAATATGAATATGGTTTCTATACGGACATAGAATCGGACACCTTACCTAAAGGTCTCAATGAAGACATTGTTATTGCCATCTCTAAAAAGAAGGAAGAGCCGAAATGGATGACCGATTGGCGACTTGAAGCATTCCGAGTTTGGAAAGAAATGGAGGAACCTGAGTGGGCAAATGTTACTTACGTCAAACCCGATTTTCAGGATATTTCCTACTATTCTGCGCCTAACAAAAAGCCCAAATATGAAAGTTTGGACGAAGTTGATCCCGAATTGCTGGATACCTTTAAAAAATTGGGTATCTCCATTGATGAGCAAAAGAAACTGACGGGAGTTGCTGTGGATATTGTAATGGATTCTGTCTCAGTGGCCACCACGTTCAAGAAAACATTGGCGGAAAAAGGCATTATTTTCTGTCCCATTTCAGAGGCCATTCAAGAGCATCCAGATTTGGTACGCAAGTATTTGGGTTCTATTGTACCCCGAACGGATAACTTTTATGCTGCTCTGAACTCTGCGGTTTTCTCCGATGGATCTTTCTGCTACATTCCCAAAGGGGTTCGCTGCCCAATGGAATTATCAACTTATTTTAGGATAAACCAGGCTGGGACTGGTCAGTTTGAAAGGACTCTTGTTATAGCCGATGAAGGTAGTTATGTGAGTTATTTGGAAGGGTGTACCGCACCATCAAGGGATGAAAACCAACTGCACGCTGCTGTTGTGGAATTGATAGCCATTGACAATGCTGAAATAAAATACTCAACGGTACAAAACTGGTACCCAGGTAATAAGGAAGGAAAGGGCGGGGTGTTTAATTTCGTAACCAAAAGGGGTTTATGTGAGAAAAATGCCAAGATATCTTGGACACAAGTAGAAACCGGATCGGCTATTACTTGGAAATACCCCTCTTGTATCTTGAAAGGGGATAATTCCATTGGGGAGTTTTATTCAATTGCGGTTACCAATAATTATCAGCAGGCGGATACCGGTACAAAAATGATCCATCTAGGAAAAAACACCAAGAGTACCATTATTTCTAAGGGAATCTCTGCTGGAAAATCACAGAATAGTTATCGTGGTTTGGTACGTGTAAACAGTCGTGCCGACAACGCTAGAAATTTTTCACAGTGTGATTCCTTGTTAATGGGCAATGAATGTGGAGCACATACATTCCCTTATATTGAGGTCAAGAACAAAACGGCACAAATAGAGCACGAAGCCACAACCAGTAAAATTGGGGAGGATCAGATTTTCTATTGCAACCAACGTGGTATTGAAACCGAAAAAGCCATTGCCTTGATAGTGAATGGTTTTAGTAAGGAAGTATTGAACAAGCTTCCTATGGAATTTGCAGTGGAAGCGCAAAAATTACTTGAAATTAGTTTGGAAGGTTCTGTTGGATAAGAATCGTACAATAAATAATAAACTTGAATGAACATGTTGAAAATTAAAAACCTACATGCAAGTGTAGAGGACAAGGAAATATTAAGGGGAATAAATCTGGAGGTAAATCCAGGGGAAGTCCATGCAATAATGGGTCCCAATGGCTCTGGAAAAAGTACCTTGGCCGCTGTAATTGCTGGTAAGGAAGAATTTGAAATCACCAAGGGGGAAGTATTTTTTGAGGATGAAAATTTGGAAGACACATCTCCAGAGGAGCGTGCCCATAAAGGAGTTTTTCTTTCATTTCAATACCCTGTTGAAATCCCTGGGGTATCGGTGACCAATTTCATGAAAACTGCAATTAATGAAACGCGCAAGGCAAAGGGATTGG
>CAXMOE010000008.1:28047-30679 GCA_964194835.1 uncultured Flavobacteriaceae bacterium
TCAAATGTTGAAGTTGATTCGTGAAAAGGCTGAGCTTTTGGATATCGACAGAAAATTTTTATCACGTTCCCTTAATCAAGGATTTTCCGGCGGGGAAAAAAAGCGAAATGAAATTTTTCAAATGGCCATGTTGGAACCAAAATTGGCCATTTTGGATGAGACAGACTCAGGATTAGACATAGATGCACTTCGTATTGTAGCCAATGGAGTAAACAAGTTTAAGAGTAAAGACAATGCTGTTATTGTAATTACCCATTATCAGCGATTATTGGAATATATTGTTCCAGATTTTGTACATGTATTACACAATGGTAAAGTTGTAAAGTCGGGCACCAAGGAATTGGCAATGGAACTTGAAGAAAAAGGATACGACTGGCTTAAACAGGAAACTGTGGTTTAAAGGAGTTTGAGGTCTCAATCTGCGGTTTTACTGTGGTTTTGAAACTGAAATCTGAAAATTTTGAAAACAATGGATTTAAAAGATAAATTAGTTTCTTCCTTTATGGCTTTTGAGAATAACGTGGATGTGGAACATCCGGTGCACGATATTCGAACACAAGCAATAAAGACTTTTGAGACCAAGGGCTTTCCTTCAAAGAAAGAAGAAGCATGGAAATATACCTCATTAAATAACCTGCAGAAGATAGATTTTAGCATCTTTCCCAAACAGGAAAATGTACTTGAATACAAAGAGGTAAAGAAGTATTTCTTACACGAGATCGATACCTACAAAATTGTTTTTATAGATGGGATATACAGCTCTTATCTTTCAGAGACCACCCACGATGGGGTGGATATCTGTTTAATGAGTGCAGCCTTGACAAAACCAATGTATAAGGCAGTTATAGACGTATATTTCAATAAGGTAGCGTCTAAGGACGAATCGCTTACGAACCTAAATACAGCGTTTAGTAGGGAAGGGGCTTATATTTATATTCCTAAGAATAAAGTGCCAAAAAAACCAATTGAAATCATTCATTTTTCAACTGGGAACGAGGCAGCGCTGCTGTTGCAACCACGAAACTTGATCATTGCCGAGGATAATGCGGAATTACAGGTTATAGAAAGGCACCAGAGCTTAACGACCCATGAAGTCTGCACCAATTCCGTAACTGAAATATTTGCAGCCAAGAATGCCATAGTGGATTACTATAAGGTACAGAATGATTTTGCTACCGCTTCATTGATAGACAACACCTATATTGCCCAAAAAGACAGCAGTGTGGTAAAGGTTCACACCTTTTCATTTGGCGGGAAGCTAACACGTAATAATCTAAATTTTTACCAAAACGGGGAGCATATAGATTCTACTCTCAAAGGAGTCACTATTCTAGGGGAAAAACAACACGTGGACCATCATACCTTGGTGCACCACATAGAGCCCAACTGTGAGAGCCATCAGGATTATAAGGGTATTTATGGTGAAAACTCAACAGGAGTATTCAATGGTAAAATAATCGTGGATAAAATTGCGCAGAAGACCAATGCATTCCAGCAGAACAACAATATTCTGATGAGTGACAAGGCTACCATTAATACAAAACCACAATTGGAGATTTTTGCAGACGATGTAAAATGTTCCCATGGTTGTACCATTGGCCAGTTGAATGAGGAAGCTCTTTTCTATTTACAATCCAGGGGTATTCCTAAAAAAGAGGCCAGAGCTTTGTTAATGTATGCTTTTGCAAATAATGTTTTGGAAAGTGTACGAATTCCAGAATTAAAGACAAGGATAAATAAATTAATTGCCAATAAGCTTGGTGTCCGTTTAGGGTTTGAATTGTAATTTTTTACCCTATAATACCTTGGCCTTTTAAAGTATGATACAAACTTCATTGGATATCCAAACGATACGCAAAGATTTTCCCATCCTCAACAGAGAGGTCAATGGGCATCCTTTGGTGTATTTGGACAATGCCGCCACCTCTCAAACCCCACAACAGGTAATAGACGTTATTGTGGATTATTACAGTAGGTATAACGCCAATATTCATAGAGGCGTACATACTCTCTCCCAAGAGGCTACCGATGTTTATGAACAGGCGAGAAAAAAAATTCAAAAGCATTTTAATGCTTCTAAAGCTTACGAGATCATTTTTACATCTGGGACTACACACAGCATCAATTTAGTGGCCAGCGGATTTTCTTCAATTTTAAACAAGGGTGATGAAATTTTGGTGTCGGCAATGGAACATCATTCAAATATTGTACCATGGCAAATGCTGTGCGAACGTACCGGTGCTGTATTAAAGGTAATCCCGATGGACTTAAATGGGGAGTTACTTATGGAGGAATACCTGAAGTTACTTTCAAAACACACAAAACTGGTATTTTGTAACCATGTTTCAAATGCATTGGGGACCATGAATCCTATCGAAGTAATTATACAGGAAGCACATAATGTCGGAGCTGCAGTACTTGTTGATGGTGCTCAGGCAGCTCCACATATAAAAGCAGATCTTCAGGGATTGGATGTTGATTTTTATACGGTTTCGGCCCACAAAATATGTGGTCCAACTGGTGTGGGAATGTTATACGGAAAGGAAGAATGGCTTCAAAAATTACCTCCTTATCAAGGTGGTGGGGAAATGATTGAGGAAGTTACTTTCGAAAAAACTACATATGCAGATTT
>CAXMOE010000009.1:0-24680 GCA_964194835.1 uncultured Flavobacteriaceae bacterium
ACGCAAAATCGACAAGATACGACCCGCCATGGCGGGGCTTCTTGGCAAACTATGGACCGAGATTAGAAGGAAGTCCATATTCTCGGAACATAGTTAAACGATTTTACTATATTTCCGTAGAAATCACCGAACTGCGTTTAGCAGGTCGTTAGCAAATTAAAACAGAAATATTTTATTCCAATAATTCGTATTCTATTAGACTTACCAAATAAGTAATACCATATCATAAATTGTTAGTAACCGTTTAGTCCTTTCTACATCCATTATAAGAGCAGTTACCATGTTTTCATTTGTTGCTTATGCAATGCACCTAAATAGGCCTACCAACACCTTCAATATTCTCGCATTGTCCATGTTTTTCATCTTGTTGATATTTAGGCCCTCATTATTATTTCAAGTCGGTTTTCAAATGAGCTATGAGGCAGTTTTTGCCATTGTTTGGATCTATCCCCTGCTCCAAAAATTCTGGAAACCCAAGACTTGGATACTACTCAAAGGATGGCAGCTGTTGTCTGTCAGTATAGCAGCACAATTGGGAGTACTTCCCATAAGTTTATATTATTTTCATCAATTTCCAGGACTTTTCTTTGTGTCCAATCTATTAATAATTCCTTTTTTAGGTGTAATCTTGGGGCTTGGCATATTACTCATTCTGCTTGCAACACTAAATATTTTGCCAGATTTTTTGGCCTCCTTTTACAACACCATTATTTACGGAATGAACTCGATTATAGGTTGGGTAGCCAGTCAGGAGGCCTTTATTTTTAACAATATTTCCTTTGGTTCAACAGAACTCATCTTAAGCTATGTAATCATTATTTTCCTGATTTTAGCACTCACCAAAGCCACTTATAAGCGTGTAATGATCTTATTGATCGCTATTGTTGGGATGCAGTTATGGTCTTTTTATGCCCTATATCGTACCCAAAAGAAAGAGAATTTCCTGGTTGTGCATGAATTTAAAAACACACTCTTACTCCATCAAATTGGAAATCATCTTAATGTCCTTACTCCGAGCAGATCATTTAATAATAAAATTGTTACGGACTATGAAGTAGGGGAAATATAGATCAAATTACATCCCAATCTTTAAATGATGTGTATTTGTTGAACCAGGGAAAATTATTTATTATGGACAGCCTGGCCATATATCCTCCAAAAGACTTAAAGCCAAAATACTTGTTATTAACCCATACCCCAAAAATTAACTTGGATAGGCTTATAGATTCTATTGGTCCAAAAACTATCATTGCCGATGGCAGTAATTATAAAAATGCTATAGACCGCTGGAAAAGCACTTGCATACAAAAAAAAATCCCTTTTCACTATACTGGTGAAAAGGGAGCATATTACCTTAAATGACGTCGTCGATATAACTTCTCGTTCTTGGTTATTTACAAAAGAGCCAAGATATTAACTGCCCGACATTTCTCGTTCATCATCTTCAGCACCATGTGTTAATACCTTTAATTTTTTAATGAACGCATAAATCAAAAGTCCGAAGAGCATGCAGAAAACCGCAATACCGGTGAAGACCGTATATTCCCCGAAATCGGAAGCAGATTCTCCCAATAATCCGGCTACTTTGTTCCCTAATCCTGTAGTAGAAAAATAAAGCCCCATCATCAATGAAGCATACTTTGCCGGGGCCAATTTAGTGACAAACGAAAGCGATACCGGAGATAAACTCAACTCGCCAACGGTATGAAACAAATACGCCAAAACCAACCAATACATGGCAGAAGATCCAGTGCTTTCATTTTCAACAGCAGCAGCAGTCATGAACAAAAAGCCCAATCCCATGATTATAAGCCCCATAATCATTTTAAAAAGTGAGGAAGCTTCTTTTCCTTTTAGTTTTCGCTTGGCCCAATAAGCCGCAACCGATGTTCCCAAGGTAATTATAAAAAATGCGTTCAATGCCTGGAACCATGAGGCCGGAACCTCCCACCCCAATAACATTCTATTGGTGTAATCTTTGGCATAAATATTCAATAAACCCCCGGCTTGTTCAAATGCCCCAAAAAATACAATGACCATTAAGAAAGAAAGAATCAAAACAATAACCCTATCCTTTTCAATTTTGGTAAGGGGCCGTTTTAAAGCATCCCTTTCTTCAATATTTTCGGAGGTGCCCAAATAATTCCCAACCTCCTTGAGGTATTTTTGTCCCAAAATAAATTGTAGCAGCCCAAACAGCATACATATACCTGCCAAGCCAAAGCCATCATGCCATCCATAAACTTCGCCAACATAACCCACTATTAAACTGGAAAGAAACGCCCCTACATTTATCCCTATATAAAATATAGTAAATCCTTTATCCCTTCGTATGTCTCCTTTTTTGTATAACCCTCCAACCATGGTTGAAATATTGGGCTTTAACATTCCAACACCTGCTATAATAAACCCTAAACCAGTATAAAATGCCCACATGAGTTCAATGGCCAAAACACTATGGCCAATGACCAAAAGTATGGCCCCAACAATAACCGCCTTTTTTTGCCCAAGCAATCTATCTGCAATTATGCCCCCTGGTATAGAAGCCACATAAACAAGCATCGTATACCAACCATAAAGTGCCAAGGCCTCACCATTGGTCCAACCAAGTCCGGCATTATTATCGGTGGTCTGTGTCACCAAATACAATACTAAAAGGGCTCGCATTCCATAATATGAAAAACGCTCCCACATCTCTGTGAAAAACAATATGAATAGTCCTACCGGATGACCGAATAGTTCTCGCTGATGTGCTGGTCTAATTGTACTTGCCATAAGTTATATTGATTTATTTATAAATTTTTCTTGATAAAGTTGGTCATTTTGGTAAACAGATGTAAGCGGGTATTACCCCCATAAATTCCATGATTCTTATCCGGATATATTGCCCAATCAAACTGCTTATTGGCTTGTATTAAAGCTTCCACCATTCGCATACTATTTTGAACATGTACATTGTCATCCCCTGAACCATGGATCAATAAATATTTTCCTTTCAATAGATCTGGATAATTGAATGGTGAGTTATCATCAAAGCCCGATGGATTCTCCTGAGGTGTCCTCATAAATCGCTCTGTATAAATGGTATCATAAAATCTCCATGAGGTGACCGGAGCAACAGCAATGGCCATTTCAAAAGTGTCATTACCCTTAAGCAAACAATTGGTAGACATGTGGCCTCCAAAACTCCAACCCCATATTCCGGTTCTTTTTTCATCAATGTATGGTAATTCACTTAGTTTTTTTGCCACGGCAATTTGGTCATCGGTCTCATATTTAACAAGATTCATATAGGTGACCTTCTTAAAAGCACGCCCTTTAAAGCCTGTTCCTCTACCATCCACACAGACAATTATATAACCTTCTGACACCAACATTTGGTGCCAATAATCGTTCGCATCCATCCAACTATTTCCAACTTTCTGTGATCCCGGACCACTATATTGGAACATTAACAAGGGATATTTTTTAGAAGCGTCAAAATCTTTGGGTTTTATCATCCACATGTTCAGATCGTTCCCGTTAATGGATATGGTTGAAAATTCCTTTGGACTTATTTCATATCCCTCCAATTTTTTTAATAGTTCACTGTTGTCTTTGATGTCCATTACCTTTTTACCCGAAAGTGACATGTGTAAGGTATATTCATTCGGGGTAGTGGCACTTGAAAAAGTATTAATAAAATAAGTGAAGTCTGAGCTATATGCAGCCGAATTTTGACCATCTTTAGAAGACAATCGCCTTTTCTTTTTTCCTTTGACATCTACACTATAAACATCTCTATTTATGGAACCATTCTCGGTGGATTGGTAATAGACACGATCCTTTTCCCTGTCATATCCATAATAATCGGTTACTTCCCATTCACCTCTGGTAACTTGGTTTTTGGGTTTGCCATCCTCCCCGTACAGATAAATATGATTAAATCCATCTTTTTCGCTTGTCCATATAAAGCTATCGTTGTCCAAAAAAGTCAAATTGTCAGTAACATCTACATAAGCGTCGTCCCTATCTTCCAGTAAAAGGGAAACCACATTATTGGTTGTGTTTACTGAATGCAATTTTAAAGTGTTCTGATGTCTATTAAGAGTTTGTACACTTAAAAAATATGGATTGTTCTTCCATTTAAATCTTGGAATATAATACGGGTTATCCAAGTTTACGTTCGAAATTTGCTCCGTAGTTATATCATATATATGTAGTGATACTTTGGCATTGGTCTCTCCTGCTTTGGGATATTTAAATACGTTTTGTGAGGGATATAAATCTGTTCCAAAAACATCCATTGAAAACTTTGGGACATTGGTCTCATCAAAACGCAAGAAAGCAATTTTGGAGCCATCGGAATTCCATTCAAAAGCCCTTACAAATGCAAATTCCTCTTCATACACCCAATCTGTTATTCCATTTATCACTTTATTTTTTAACCCATCAACAGTGATTTGTTTTGTGGTCCGGGTAGCGATATCAAAAACATAAAGATTGTTATCAAAGTTATAGGCCACCTGAGTGCCATCTGGGGACATGTTTGGTTCTTGAATTTTATATTCAGCAACCTTTATAGTGCTTCTAGCGGTAATATCATAGACATAAAAAATGCCCAAAGTAGAATGCCGGTAAATAGGTTCAATTTCCGTTGCTAATAGAATCTTGGATTCGTCGGTACTGAATTCATAGGAAGTGAAAGAGGTGACATCCTCTAAATCTACCGAGGAAACAATCGTTTCCACTTTTTGCAAAGTGTTGTAGTCGTATTTGTTGATACTACTGGTTCCGGATGCTCTATTAATATTTAAGATAGTGTATTGTTTTCCATTATTCATTGAACGCAGTACTTCCAATCTTTCGGTGACAAATTCACCCCTGTAGATTTCTTCTATGGAAACCTGTTTTTCCTGGGCAAATATTCCTGTTAAAAAGCCAACAGCAAAAATAAATATTAGAGACAACTTGTTCATAAATTCATAAAAATTGATTAAAAACTGTCAAGTTTACTAATAATTTCATTAACCTATATACTTTATATTGAAAATATTGCAATTTTAATAGCATTATTGGACCCTTGGACCCACATCAACCAATTATATGGTTTATGTTTATCTTTGAAACCAGAAATACATAGTATATGATTACTCCTATTGAGGGATTTTCCAAGCTGACCAAAGAAGAAAAAATTGCCTGGGTAGCTACAAATTATACCGATGATTCCACAGCTACTAAAGCCATTTTAATGAGCTACTGGAATTCGGATCTAGAGTCCCAAAAATTACATGACGAATTCATAGAAAACACACTTACAAACTATTACTTACCCTTGGGCATTGCTCCCAATTTCCTAATCAATGGCAAACTGTTAGCAATTCCAATGGCCATTGAAGAGAGTTCAGTTGTGGCTGCCGCAAGTAAAGCTGCAAAATTTTGGCTAGATCGTGGAGGTTTTAAAGCGAAAGTCATCAGTACCGAAAAAATTGGACAAGTGCATTTTATGTACCAAGGCGATTTTAAAAAGTTGGAAAAGTTTTTTAAGGAATTAAAGCCCAAACTATTCGCTGATACCTCCTCTATCACCAAGAACATGAAAAATCGGGGTGGTGGAATTTCAGGTATAGAATTACGGGACAAGACCAATGATTTGGATAGTTACTACCAGCTGCATTGCACATTTGAAACTTTGGATGCCATGGGCGCCAATTTTATCAATTCCTGCGTGGAGCAGTTTGCCCAGACCTTAACTAGGGCAGCACAAAATTTCCCAATGTTCACCGAAGAAGAAAAGCACATTGAGGTGGTCATGAGTATCCTTTCAAACTATGTGCCCAACTGTTTGGTACGTGCTGAGGTAAGTTGCCCCGTTGATGACTTGAATGAAGACCCATCAATTTCTCCAATGGAATTTGCCAGGAAATTGGTTAGAGCAGTTGATGTCGCTAAAATAGAACCTTATAGGGCTGTAACCCACAACAAAGGAATCATGAATGGAGTGGATGCCGTGGTTCTGGCTACTGGCAATGATTTTAGGGCCGTTGAGGCCGGAATACATGCTTATGCTGCCAAAGATGGTTCTTATAGTAGCCTTACTCATGCTAGCATAGAAAACAACTTCTTTAAATTCTGGATGGAAATTCCCCTAGCTTTGGGAACTGTTGGTGGCCTGACCAGTCTTCATCCTTTAGTGAAATTGGCTCTGGAAATATTGCAAAAACCCTCCTCCAAAGAATTGATGCAAATAGTAGCAGTTGCTGGACTTGCCCAAAACTTTGGAGCGATCCGTTCTTTGGTTACCACCGGAATCCAGCAAGGACATATGAAAATGCATTTGTTGAACATCTTAAACCAAATGGGTGCTACAGAAAAAGAAAAAATAGCTTTGACAAATCCTTTTAAAAAAAATACCGTTACCCATAGTGCGGTTGTTGAGGCATTTCAAAGTTTACGTAATAACTAATGTCCAAACGATTCAATAGCAACGGAAAATTATTACTTACAGCGGAGTACGTCATTTTGGATGGTGCTTTGGGCTTGGCACTGCCAACCACCTATGGGCAATCCATGACCGTAAAAGAAATTAAAAAACCCCAAATCATTTGGAAAAGCTTGGATGAGAAGGGTACTATCTGGTTTGAGGCAGTTTTTGAATTGAGCGAATTGGAACGCTTCTCTGAAAAATCTGGTTTTGCCCCAACTTCCAACAACAACAGAGAAATTGCCGACACGCTCCTAAAAGTATTCCTCGAGGCCAAGAAATTAAATTCCAAGTTTTTAGGTATCCAAAAAGGATATGAGGTTGAAACCCAACTTGGGTTTCCAAGAAAATGGGGATTGGGCTCATCCTCAACTTTAATAAACAATATGGCCCAATGGGCCAAAGTGGATGCCTACGAACTGTTAAGGAAGACTTTTTCCGGAAGTGGTTATGATATTGCCAGTGCAAAGCATAACAAGCCTATAGTTTATCAGTTATTAAATACTAACCCATATGTAAAGGAAGTGACCTTTACACCTCCATTTACAAATCAACTATATTTTGTGCATTTGAACAATAAACAAAATAGTAGGGACGGTATTGCCCAATACCAAAAAATGGAATTCAGCAAAGAAGATACCGTTTCCCAAATATCTGAAATTACAAGTGAAATTATTTCATGTAAAAGTCTATCTGATTTTGAATCCCTCCTTACCGAACACGAGAAACTTATAGCAGGTATTCTCAAGATTCCAACTGTAAAATCCTCTCTTTTTCCTGACTATGATGGAGCCATCAAAAGTTTAGGGGCCTGGGGCGGAGATTTTATTTTGGCCACAGGAAATCACAAAACACCAGATTATTTTAAAAAAAAGGGATATGAGACGGTAATCCCATATTCCGAAATGGTTTTGTAAACAAAAAAGTCTCCCTTTTAAGGAGACTCTAATGTTGTTCTGAATAGTTTTCCACATGCAATATAACCAGCCTTCACATAAGGCTCGTATAAAAAAGGGTCTTGATTAATAGAACGTAGCCCTATTATCCTCTACTTCCGAAGACTTTTTTAAAGAATTGTAAACAGCTGAATTGACTTTTACAGCAGCAGACGTTTGTAACGACGTTGCATACGTACTATAATTATCCAACTTAGGTGCTTCTTCCTTTTTGGTCACAGTCACCATAAATATCCCTGTTTCACCTTCAATCATTTTCGATGTTTCACCTTGCTCCAAAGCAAAAGCAGACCCTACAACCAAGGGTTCTCTACCCGCCCCAGGAATAGTCGGTGTTCTTACGGTTAAGGCCGAGGCAGTTGACGAAGATACATTGTTGTCTTTCGCAAAAACATCTATTGATTTCCCTTGATTTGCTGCAATTATTTGCGCTGCTTTTTTCTTATTCCGTAACTTTCCTAGAACTACGGCAGAAGCATCTTCTACAGATATTAGTCCCTCTTTATATTGTCCGGACAATTGTACAACAGCATACCCATTGTTAATATTAAATCGTTTAATATCACCAATATTTGTATCGTCATTAAATGCCCATTGTACAATACTTCTTTGCGCAGAAAGTCCAGGTAGATTTTCATCCATTTTCTTAATTTTGTTGACTGGCCTAACAACAAATTCATTTGCAGTTGCCAATTCTGTAAATTGTTTGTCCGATGAAGAGGTTTCCATTTCAAACTTGGTTGCTTCCGTGAACAATGTATTCATGGTTTCTTCCGAAGGTTCTATTTCTCTTGCCAAAGTTGCTATTCTAACAATATCTTGCTTATCATCGACCTTAACAATATGAAATCCAAAATCGGTTTCTACCAAACCAATATGTCCGACATTATTCTCAAATGCGAAGTCATTAAATTTTTGAGTCATAACCCCTTCTTGGAAGTACCCCAAATCTCCTCCTCTTGGAGCAGATGGTCCGTCCGAATTATTTCTGGCGAGTTCCGTAAAAACTGCTCCTTCCTTGATAGCATCCTTTAACAACTCATTTGCTTTTTCCTCAGCTTCCTCCTTTGTTCTTTTTATTTCTGGATTAGCTCTTTCTGCACCTTCGTAGGTAATTAATATATGGCTTGCTTTTACCGATCCATTAGTTTTTTTACTTACCATTTTGGTGACTTTAAAATAATTGCCGTCCCGGTATGACCCGTACATTTCACCAATTTTTAAAGCCATTAATGTATCGGCAAACTTAACGGGTAAGTCTTTTTTGGTCTTGTAAATGGTATCATATTTAATATCAGAATTTCGATCCAAAAAGGCAGTTACATCCTTGGTGTTTTTAAAACCTGAAATTGTGTCATTGCCATCTTTTGCCTCATCGTACTCCATAGTATCCTCGAGTAAACCCGTAATTGCATTTTTAACCGCTGCTTCATCTTCCAAAGATGGTTTTTCTTCAAAATATACAAATTGGATATCCCTTGATTTTTCCTGTTTAAAATCTTCCTTATGAGCGTTAATATATGAGGATACTTCCTTTTTGGTTACCGAGATAGCACTATCTGCAATAGAAGTATAGGCTACTCTAACATAATTAATATCAACCTTATCATTGGCCAATTTATAATTTAGTTCACCTTCTTTTAATGTGGCACCGACCCCTGCTTTTATAAGATTAAAATAGGTTTGTTCTTTTGCCCGTTGAATAATCGCTTGCTCATCTTGTAACCATAATTGGTATTGTGTTGGGCTGTTTATTTTAAGCTCCGCAATGAATTCCCTGAATTTGTTTTCGTCAAAAATTCCATTTTCATTTAGGAATTGTGGATTTTGGCTATAGGCTGGATTGGTTCTTATAAAATTTATGATTTGGTCCTGTTCAATATCTATTCCCAAATCCTCGAATTGTTGTCCCAAAATCGTATTTCTTAGCTCTTGGTCCCAAACTGTATTTACCAATTGTAGTGATGAAGTAGTTGGGCCATATCTCTTTGAGGCCGCTTCTACTTTTTGCCTAAATTTATCAATAGAGATTTCGTCACCATTTATCTCAGCTACCGTGGAACCGGCCTTACCTCCTGCGAAGTCGTTGCTACTAAATACACCCGAAATAACAAATGCAAAAAGTGCCATACCAATAATCAATATCAATATAGTAGTTCGTTTTCTAATATTCTCTAAAATTGCCATTATGTGGAATGTTTAAAATCAGTTCGCGAAATTACCATTTTCTTTGAAATAATAAAAACTAAAAGAAGCCTATATGCCCTTAAAGGAATGCCTAGTTCTTTTCTAGAATTTGTAAAGCCACCAAATCAATTTTATTGCTTGAGACCTCCAAGATGGAAAACATATAATTAGCAATCCGAATCTCCGAATCTTGTTCGGGTATCTCACCCGTTTCATTTACAATCAACCCTCCAAGAGTTTCATATTCGTCATTGTCGGGCAATTCCAGTTTATAGTTTTCGTTAATATAATCAACCTCTAACCTTGCCGAAAATTTATATGTCGTTTCATTGATCTTTTCTTCAAACAAATCAGTAGAGTCGTGCTCATCCTCAATTTCCCCGAACAATTCTTCTACAATGTCCTCTACCGTCATAATACCGGAAGTACCCCCATATTCATCCAATACCACAGCAATACTTTTCCTTTTTTTGGTTAGCACATTCAATATTTCATGAATCAGCATCGTCTCGGGTACAAACTCCACCGGCAAAAGAATGCTCTTTAACGTTTTTGGTCTTTTGAATAGCTCATAAGAATGTATGTACCCTATGATATTGTCTATAGTACTTTTGTAAATTAATATCTTGGAATAACCTGTATCGGTAAAAAGTTCTGCCAAATTTTTAGTTGTCTCATGTAATTCTACCGCTGTAATCTCAGTTCTAGGCACCATGACCTCCCTTGCCTTTACAGCTGAAAACTCCAAAGCATTTTGAAAAATCTGTATTTCGGAATCTACCTCATCTTCTGCCTCCACTGTTTCCATTTGCTCAGTAATATAATCTCCCAACTCTAATTTACTAAAGGCAAGCTGTACCTCATCACCATCTGTTTTAAAAAACACTTTCAAAATAAAATCTGATACCCTAATTACAAATTCCGAGATTACGGAAAACAACAAGTAAAAAAAATAAGCAGGTATTACAAAGAATTTCAGCAAAACATTGGCATAGATCTGAAACAATACTTTCGGCAAAAATTCAGCGGTGAGCAAAATAATTAAGGTAGATATCAATGTTTGGGACAATAGGGTAAAGTCCGTTAACATTAAGTAGATAAAACTATTGGTTACACCAGTAAGGCTTACAAACCAATCCATTAAAAGATCGCCCATAAAAAGCCCATAAACTACCAAGGCAATATTGTTGCCAATTAGCATGGTAGCTATAAATTTAGAGGGTCTTTTCGTAAGCCGTGTAAGTATTTTGGCTAAAAAACCCTCCTGCTTCTTCTCTATTTCTATATGGATTTTATTGGCGGATATAAAGGCAATTTCCATCCCCGAAAAAAAGGCGGACAGTACTAATGAAATTACAATAATGACTATGGAGGTATCCAAAATTATTGCTGATTATCGCGTTTTCGCTTCTCAAATCTCCTTCTATAGTTTCTTCTAAAAAGAAACATTCCCATAGAAACTAAGGCAAAAAATATGAAAATATATGTGCCTTCCTGATCCACACTCCATAAGGTGTATATTTTGTAAATGGATACAATTGCCACCACCAGATAAAGATACTCTGTATATCTTAATATTTTAATCATGTTTATTCCTCTTTAATGGTTATAAAACCATATGTTTTGTGCGCCTTAAAAATACTTAGGTCTTTATTAAAATCCATTCCCTCACCATCCATAATACTTCCGTCTTCAGGATTGGTGTATTTAAATTTTCCTTGAGTGAAAACCCATTCATTTGTCCTGTCCCAAAATAATTGAGGACTTTCCAATTTCTTGCCATCATGACTTTCGATAACCACATTGCCCCGTAAATCTATCAAATTTGTTGCAGAATAGATAATTCCATAATCTGCCATGATCACACTTTTTTTATCGTCAGCATCAAAAAATTCAACACGGAGCCCATCGGGAAAAATACGATGTGGAAACCTAAGATTTTCGTAATCCTCGCTTATAGCACTGGTCAATATTGCAATTACCTTAGAATCAGATAAATCCTCGCTTTCCAATTTCTCTTTGGTCTCTGTATAAGTCAATATGAAATTCTCGGCTACACCTTGGGGAAAAATCTTTTTTTTGGCCTCTTCCCCTACTCTTTTATAATTATCCTTACAAGATAAAAAAAGCATTGCAATAGAAAATACTATGGCAATGCTTTTAAAGCTCTTTTTTCGGGGTCTTATCATCCTATAGACTGGGCACCTTTACGCTACCTCCAACCCAACAAGGGAAAGTTACCGATTTACCAGCCATTCCAGAGTTGAAAATATCTGTTTTTGAAGGAGCTTTGGCACTATAACTAGCTGCTGTTTGACTGGCTCGACCTCTCAAGGATGGATCTACCCTACCAGCTTTTCTTGCCATTTCAGCTGCTTTCCAATATATAGCCCTTTTTTCGAAAGGAGTGCTACCACAATCATTGGCGCTGCTCGCATATAAATTGGCTATCAACAAATAAGCCTTTCCATTAGCAGAATTTGCATTTATGGCCTTTTGAGCATAATTTCTTGCTGTAGATTTACTACCTCTTCTATAGATAGTGGCAATTTTATAAAGAAGGTTTGATTTTCTATATGAATCGGTTTCCAATTCCACGGCTTTGTTAAAATCCGCTATGGCTCCCTTATTATCCCCGGCTTTTTGCTTTAAGGTTCCACCATATACATAGGCATCCGCTGATGGATCTAATGCCAACTGGGCTTCAAATAATTTTCTAAATAAGGGGTCGTCGGTACACTCTTTGCTAAACATTCTTCCAACTGCCCTTTTTACCCAAGTAACATCGCTCTTTTTAGCTTCAAAGCTCCTTGCATACAAGGGAATTAAATTTTCACAATTGGCCAATGCTCCCAATTTTGAATCTATACTCCCAGCGATCTTACCAAAAGATTCCGAGTTGGTAGTAGCAGATTTCATTTTCTTTTTTTCTTTCGTTGTCAGCGTTCCAGCATCTTCTTTTGGCAAAAGTTTGGTGATAACATCGGTCAACTTCTTATTTTCTTCCTCAATTTTTTCGGTGACATCATCATAGGCATCAAAAACCAACTGTAACTCCTTTTTGCCGGCCTCATGCAAATCAACTAAGCTAGAAAAATATAGATAAAGCGCCTTTGGGTTTTTAAAATTACCCCTGTCCTCGGTAAACGCTGTATGCAATTTCTCATAAATTTCCTCGTTCGATGCCATTTTGTTGTCGTACATCAACATGGTTTCCTTTATCATTACTACCGCCTTTTTGCTTTTGGCAGGAAAATGGGTTGCTCCGTTGCCGAAAAGTGCCATCAAATCACTGATGTATTCATCTTTTTCGGCTCCTGAAGATTTTTTGATCTTATCCTTAAGGATTCTTTCACCATATGCAAAATTGGCCCAGTTCAATCCAGGACAGTTATCATATACCATTTTCCACGGGGAATAGGCAGCGTCGTAATTTTTTACTTTTACATGCTCCGTATATATGGAAAGATTTGTCATACATTCTGGATTTTGAGCTTGCGCATCGCCTATGCTCAAAAACCCTATAACTGCAATCGCCATGAAGTAATGTCTCTTTTTCATCATACTAAAGTGTTTAAAGTGGTTAATGTACTAATTTTTTATCAATTTATTTTTGTTTTTCTGAACCACTTATCATTCAAAGATAGTCCCACATTAATTTTTAAATAACTCTCTTCTATTAAATCTGCATCTGTTGTCCCTCTTCTTCCAAGTTCAAAGCCTAGATTTAAATTGGAGAAACTTCCTCCTAATGGTAATCCAAAACCAAAAGTTATGCCAAAATTGTTTATTTCTTTATTATTTATAACCATGCCGGTTTTTGTAAGACGTACTCCTGCCCTATAAGTTATCTTTTTAAAATAACTAGAAAACGAACTGTAGTCGGGAATAAAATGCCCACCAAAGCTATAACTGCTAGCGTCATCATAGACCAAATTATCTACACTTAAAAAATCGTTGGTAAAACTACTAAGGCCTTGAAAACTGTACTCAGCTCCCAGAAACCATTTTTTCTCTTCACCAAAACCAAGTCCTAAAGTGGTAGTTGTTGGAATTTTTAACTCTGTATTTTTAAGCCCTTGTGCTTCCAAATCCACATTAATAACTTCTATATTTTGACCTGTAGAAAGTGAAAACGACCCTATTTCTTGGGTGTTTTCCGATACCAAATTAGCTTGGGTATTAACCATTAGGGAAGTGTACAGAGTTAGTTTGTCTTTTATGGTTGTTGTGTAATTCGCCGCAAAATTAAAATCAAATCCGTCTACTCGGGAAGAACGCTGATCCAAAGTACCAAACTGTACACCTTCAACATTCTGAATCCTCTGGTAGTCCAATGTTCCAAAATTAAGGTTTGTAGTGACCCCAAGGCTCAAGTTTTTAGCAATTTGATAACCAAGGGATACGTACACTCTATTTAAACCTCCGTCACCTGTAAATACATTGCTAACCAGTGCTTGGTTTTGATTGGTACTCTCGTTTACCAAATTATACCCTACCGAAGAAAATGGGATAAGGCCAATTCCCATTCCAAAACCTTTTCCCAAAGGAAATCCCAGGGACAAATAATCTAGATTGCCAATGGAGGTATTCTGTTCTTCTGTAAAACTTTTTAGACGAAGTTCTTTTTGCGAAATTCCAAATGTATAAGTCGTCAATTGAAGTTTCCCATAGGCTGCAGGATTACGTAGATTTATGTGGATACTATCTGCATAGATGCTAAGCCCACCCATCATTTGGTTCTCCACTGTTCCTTGGGACCTTAAATCCCCTATGCCAAAATAGGAATAAGGAGAAACTGTGCCATTCTGAGCAAATATGCTGCCACAGGCCGCGCAGCATATTATTGCAATCACAAATTTTTTTACCATCTAACGTTTGTTGTATTCCAGCAAATAATTTAAGCCCTCTAGGAGAAAATTAGAATTCGCAAATATGGTATTTTTTAATCGTTTTGACAAAATTTGGGCGTCACCACCTGTTAAAATAACTGTTAAATCTGTAAAACGTGATCTATAATCATTTATAACCCCATCCATTTCATGGCAAATACCATTAATTACACCACTGTGTATGCTGGTCTCAGTAGAATTCCCGATAAAATCAATAATCTCATCCGGATCTAATTGGGGGAGGTTGGAAGTTTGTTGATGAAGTGCTTTATACCGCATGGTAATCCCTGGGGAAATGGCACCTCCCAAGTATTCCCCATAATCATTTACCATGTCATAAGTAACACAGGTACCGGCATCTATAACCAAAGTATTCCTGTTTGGATTAAAGTAAAAAGCAGCCGTGGCCAAAGCCATCCTATCTACTCCAAGGGTTTGGGGAGTGGCATAAGAATTTTTAAATGGTGTTTTGGACTTATGACTCAATATATAGAGATTGCAGAACACCGAAACCACACATAGGTTGTTTTTATCCATCAACCCCACAGTGGAAACCATTGCATCGTTTATTGCTGGGAATTTGTCAAATATCTTTTTGACTTGTTTGGAAAAATCTTTTAGCCCTATTTTCTTGTCAAAGATAATGACGCCGTTATCGTAAACAGCGAGCTTTACCAAGGTGTTTCCAGCATCTATAATAAGGTTCATATTACAAAGATCATTAAATGAGAAAAAACAAACACCTTTTTTTCCTTTTTTGTTTGTATATCCTAAATTTGAAATTATATTTGCACCCGCTTAGGCGGCATGGTACCTTAGCTCAGTTGGTAGAGCAACGGACTGAAAATCCGTGTGTCCCTGGTTCGATTCCTGGAGGTACCACAAAAAATCCTTACGTACGTAAGGATTTTTTTGTTTATAAACTGAACAGTATAAGCAAATTGTGTGAGCCGCTTTTATTCTTTTTTTTAGACTTCCGTAACATACAATACTATTTTTTGTCAGATTTTCTTATTTGACAAAAAAAGTCAAACTAAGCCATAGGAAACCAATCTTACCGATATTTATAGTAATTGAAGGAGATTAACCCTGTTCAAATTACTGATTGCCGTATATTTATAGATATAACAAATATATCATATGGCAGATAATTTGATAATTAATTTCACGCCAACGGGCATGATTCCCACTAAAAAGATGACCTCTTTTGTCCCGGTAAGTGTATCTGAAATTGTAGAAGATGTACACCAAGCTACTGAAATTGGCATTACCATGGTTCATTTACATGCTAGAGATCCAATATCACAAGAACCTACCTATGAAAAAGAAATATATGCCAAAATAATAGAGGGCATCCGTAATTATGCTCCCACACTTGTAATCTGTGTTTCCTTAAGTGGCAGAACTTATAGTAAATTGGAACAACGTTCCGATCCATTATTTTTAGAGGGGAGTTTAAAACCAGATATGGGGAGTTTAACATTGAGCTCTTTAAATTTCAACAACATAGCCAGTACTAATTCCCCTAAAATGATCCAAGATCTGGCATCAATAATGAAAGAAAAAGGTATCCTACCCGAACTTGAGGCATTTGATATGGGAATGATCAATTATGCAAAATATCTTGAGAAAAAGGATCTGATAAAATCACCCTATTATTTTAATTTGCTATTGGGAAATATTGCCTGCGCCCAAGCAGACCTTTTGCATGCCGGTATTATGATCAAAGATCTTCCGGAAAATGCTTTATGGAGTTTGGCAGGAATTGGCAATACACAATTAAAGATGAATTCACTGTCCATTGCCATTGGTGGTGGAGTTAGAGTAGGACTTGAAGATAATATTTGGTATGATGTATCAAGGACAAAACTGGCCACTAATGTCGATTTGTTGAAACGTATTCATACCATTGCCAAAGCAAATTCTAGAGAGATTATGACAGCATCGGAATTTAGGGAGAAAATGAATTTGGCCCCCGGAAATGGCAAATATGGCCTCAAGGCTTAAATACCACAATTTATGCTATGGAAGTAATTGAAAAACCAAAAATCTCCAGGATAAAATGGTTATGGAACATTGTTCGCCATGGACTGGTCTTTCATGGTATAACAAATAGGTTGGTGCGAATTGGAATCGACATTGCTCCATATTATTGGGTTCAGGAAGGAATATCAGGATATGATCCCCCAGAAATTAAGGGAAATGCTTCAGAGTATTCAATTAAATATTTAAATCTGGAAGAAGTAACACAAATAAGTGGCAGTGTTCCGGGGTTTCACAAACAAGAAATGCTCGATGGTTTTAATAATGGTCAGTTATGTGTTGGTCTAATGCACCAAAAAGAATGCGCAGCTTATATGTTCATTGAATTAAACGACTTTATTTTTAAAAACAGAACTTTTAAGTTAGCTGACAATGAAGCATATCTCCTAAATATGTGGACATTTGATCCGTACCGAGGAATGAACTTAGCCCCTTATTTGCGATATCAATGCTATATATTATTAAATGAAATGGGGCGGGACACCACCTATAGCATTACTGCCTATTTCAACAAATCTTCGATAAGATTTAAAAAGAAATTGAATTCCAAGAATCTCAAGCTTTATCTGTATATAATTCTATTTAAAAAATACCACAGGAATTTTCTGATAAAGAATTATGTGCGGTAACTTATATTCACTGCTTTGATTAACATCAAAGGCTAAGATTTCAAAGATCTTAATAAAGTACAACCGTATGGTCATCATGCTTCTTTTTCCTTTTTTTAATTTTCCCTTTATCCAAATTGATCGTAATACTTATAGAGCCAACAGAACCGCCTAAAGTTGTAGCAAATATATCAGCAGCGTCCGCTCTACCACCATTATTATGATCAATAACTTCTTTTGTGATTCCGGCCAACATACTTAAGCCTATCCCATAAATAATTGCCTTTTTTTTGTTTTTTGTTATCTCGTAAATTACACGTGTAGATCCAGCGCCTATATATGCTCCAACTCCAAAATGTAATGCCTTGTCTTCTTGGATTAACTGAGATCTAACGTTAAAAGCTATCATTGACATTAACAAAACCAATAAAATTGTTCTAGCACTTTTACTATACAACATAGGTTACCCCAAAATTATTCGGAAGGTTTCAATTCCAGTTTATAAATTATTAATCGGCAAACTTTTCAAGACTCAAAATATGCAAGCCTTTTTATGCCCAAATTTGAAATTGTAAAGATAAAACTACCAAACCGATTTTACCTTACCAACCTTAAATTGTTTCAGTTCCAATCGTGAATGTGAAGTATTTTTTACTTGAAGTGAGCCGTAATTTTCATTTGGAAATATCTGATCGGTCATCACAAATTGTCCTCCATTGATAAATACCTCAATGGAGGACCAATCTATTAAAACCCTAACCTCGTAATGGTCTTCCGGCAATTTATCAATTGGCATAATATGAATATTATTTCCAAAACTTTCTTTAAAATCGACCTTGCCAGACCGTCTTCTGTCCAGTAAAAACAATTTACGTTCATTATCCATGGTCAATATTAGTTCCTCATCCAACTCATTGCTAAAAGTAAGTTGAAAATCCCGACCTACGGTTGTGAACTTAATCTCTGTTTGATTATAATCTTCAAATGAAATACGCCTTTTTTCACCCTCTGGAATCAAAATATCTTGTTCAACCTTAACCTTAACAAGATCATCCACGTTTTCCAAAGGATAATTGATGAGTTCATAGGCCTGTCCAATTTTCCTTAAAGAAAGTTTTCTGGGAGTGGTCATAGCGCTGCGCCATGCTGTGGTAGGAGTGTCCCTTGCATAGTCCCAATTGCTCATCCATCCTATAAAAACACGGTCATTGTTAGGAGTGTTGTTATAGGTAACCCCGGCATAATTGTCGGTTCCCCAATCTACCCATCTATGTGCTGTCTGATCGCTGGTAAAGGTTGTGCCATCAAAATCCCCTATAAAATACTGGGTTCCACTGCCCCCGTTGGGTGCTCCCGGATTAATACTGATGAGCAACACCCATTTCTCTTCATCCATTCCTTCGACTTTTAACGAAAATAGATCCGGACATTCCCATACCCCTCCATGGGCCCCTTGTTCCTTTCCAAACTCACTTACATATTCCCAATTGATAAGATTATCCGATGTCCAAATTTGAAGGTGATCGCCCGCCACCAAAAGCATGGTCCATTTATTTATTTTATCATTCCAAAAAACCTTTGGGTCCCTAAAATCCTTAATCCCTTTGTTACCGATCACAGGATTATTTTCGTATTTGGTCCAAGTATCCCCATTGTCCAAACTGTAGGCAATCCCTTGGGTTTGGAAGTCTGTTCTACCAGCCTTTTCCCCTTTCATATTATGATAGGTAAAAACAGCTATCAAAGGAGAGTTTAAGGAAGTGCCCAGGCCTGAGGTATTATTGATATCAACCACGGCGCTGCCTGAAAAAATATGCCCTTGATCATCAGGAAATAAGGCAATCGGCTTATGCTCCCAATGCAACATATCCTTACTTACAGCATGTCCCCAATGCATAGGTCCCCAAACAATATCTTCAGGATAATATTGATAGAACAAATGATATACTCCTTTGTGATAAACCAATCCATTGGGGTCGTTCATCCATTTTTCCAGGGGTGAAAAATGAAATTGCGGTCTATAGGCCTCTTTATAATTTTTGGAAGTTTTCATTCCCTTTACAGGATGTTGTTTTTTATCCTCATTTTTACACGCGGCCAAAACTATTAAAACAAAGGCAAATAGCATTAATTTCAATAAATTCATCATAAGTAATTCAATATTTGTTAAAAATACCCAATTTATACCTATAATAATAAGGTGCAAAGCATCTTTTTGAAGTGCTCATCGTTACCCAAAATACTATCTTTGCATGTTGTTAATTAGATTGAAAATGAAATTATTCACAGGAGCTTTTTTATTTCTTCTTTTCATTTCCTTGGGATGCGCCCAACACTCCATTGACGATGCATTGAAAAAATACAATGTGCAAAGTGTTCCCTATATAACAGTGGAAAATTTAGCAAAAGGTAAAGGCCAGGTGCTTTTGGATGCCAGGGCAAAAGAGGAGTTTGAGGTAAGTAAGATTAAAAATGCAATTTGGGTAGGATACGAAAAGTTTGACGAACATGCCGTAATTTCGAAAATTGAGGACAAGGACACCGAGATTGTGGTTTATTGTTCTATTGGGGTGAGATCAGAAGATATTGCTGAAAAATTAAAGGAACTTGGGTATACCAGTGTGCAAAATTTATATGGTGGTGTTTTTAAGTGGAAAAACCTGGGTTATCCTGTATATGATTCCAATGGTAAAGAAACCCATAAAGTACACGCATATAGTAAGCACTGGGGGAAATTATTGACTAATGCGGAAAAAGTATACTAGAATTAAATTGGAATAACCCTTGAAAAATAATAAACAAAACCTACTCCTTATATTTAGCCGGAACCCTGAACTGGGAAAATGCAAGACTCGTTTGGCAGCCATAGTTGGTGACAAAACAGCATTGGACATATATAGATTTCTATTGCAACATACCGCAGGGATCACCAAAAATATAAATGCCCAAAAACATTTATATTATTCGTCCACTATTGGCAAAAATGATATTTGGGATAACAATGGTTATGATAAAAAACTACAAAGTGGCAATGACCTGGGGGAAAGGATGACCAATGCCTTTCGTTATGGTTTTGACAAGGGTTTTAGCAAAATTATGGTTATTGGAAGCGATATGTACGACCTAAGTCAGGACGATCTTGATGATGCATTCAAGAGCTTGGACGAGCACGATTATGTAATTGGTCCAGCTGAAGATGGAGGTTATTATTTATTGGGAATGAAAGTCCTAAATCAAGATATTTTTAAGAACAAGAATTGGGGAAATAAAACGGTGCTAAAGGACACCTTAGCTGATTTGAAAAACTCCACCATAAAACTATTGGCGACCAAAAATGATATTGATATATATGAGGACATCAAAGATATTGAGGTTTTTGAACCATTCATAAAAGATATTAAAATATGACAAGCAAACAACTGCAAGATTCTACCACCTATTTAAAAAATAAAGGGTTCGATGACCCGGAAATAGGGATTGTTTTGGGTACCGGCTTGGGGAAATTGGTAAATGAAATAGACAACCCCATTGAGGCCCACTACAACCATATTCCCTTTTTTCCATTGGCTACTGTAGAGTTTCATTCCGGAAAATTGATTTATGGAACAATTGAAGGGAAAAAGGTAGTTGTAATGCAAGGTCGTTTTCATTTATATGAAGGATATGACCTATTGGATGTTACCTACCCTATACGCGTTATGCATCTATTGGGCATAAAAAAACTTTTTGTTTCCAACGCTGCCGGAGCCATTAACCTGAGTTTCAAAAAAGGGGAAATTATGTTAATAGAGGACCACATTAACCTTCAGGGAGGATCTCCCCTTGCTTTTAAAAATGTTTCAGAATATGGCGATCGCTTTGTTGATATGAGTGAGCCCTATGATGCAGGTATGCGCCAGAAGATAATAGACATCGCCCAGAGGGAAAACATATCACTTCAAAAAGGAGTGTATGCTTCCGTGGTAGGCCCTCAGTTGGAAACAAAGGCTGAATATCGTATGTTAAAAATCATTGGGGCAGATGCTGTAGGAATGAGTACTGTGCCAGAAGTAATTGTAGCCAATCATTTACGACTACCTATAGTAGCAGTATCTGTTTTAACCGATGAATGTGACCCAGACAACTTGAAACCCGTTAATATTCAGGAGATTATAGAAATTGCTGGTAGCACAGAGCCAAAAATGATTACATTGTTCAAAGAATTAATAAAAGAGATATGAGTTATTTAGAAGCAACAAACGATTTATACAAGGAGGCAGCCCTGACACCGGATGTTGGTTTATGCTGTACAACCAACCCCATCTGGCAATTTCCAGGATTGTCTGTCCCCAAAATAATGCAGGAGATGAACTATGGATGTGGTAGTACGGTCTCGACCCAAGATTTAGTGAACAATCCAAAAGTTCTTTATGTAGGCGTTGGAGGCGGCATGGAGCTGCTACAATTTTCTTATTTTTCCCGTCAAACAGGTGGTGTTACTGGAGTAGATGTAGTCGATGAAATGTTGGAGGCCTCAAAAAATAACTTCGAAGTTGCTGAAACCGAAAACGACTGGTTCAAAAGTGAATTTGTAAACCTTGTGAAAGGAGATGCCCTAAACCTTCCAATTGAAGATCAAAGTATTGATGTTGCAGCCCAAAACTGCTTGTTTAATATTTTTAAGGAAGAGGATCTCAAGAAAGCAGTTGCAGAAATGTATCGTGTGTTAAAACCCCATGGCCGTTTGGTAATGAGTGATCCCACTTGCGAACAACCCATGAATGAAACGCTTAGAAATGACGATAGGCTCCGTGCTCTATGCCTTAGCGGTAGCATACCTATTGCAGATTATATAAAAGTATTAACCGATGCCGGATTTGGCACCATAGAAGTAAGGGCACGTAAATCATACCGGGTTTTATCTCCCAACCATTACCCAACCGATGAATTGGTGTACATAGAATCTATAGAAATAGCAGCCATCAAAGATCCAATGCCAGCTGATGGACCTTGCATCTTTACAGGTAAAACAGCGATTTATTATGGAGACAAGGAATATTTTGATGACATGAATGGCCATGTTCTAATGCAAAACCAGCCTTTGGCGGTATGCGATAAAACAGCAGGCGCTTTGGAGAATGCCAATGACCAGATTCATATCAGTGATAGCACATGGCACTATAACGGTGGTGGCTGTTGTTGAGAACAGTATATTAAATAATAACAAATTTCCATGGGCCTGTTTGGATAAATCAGGCCCAAAATATTTAATTACTCTCCATAGCCAAAGCATCGAAAATATTGGCTTATTAGTCTTATTTACAATTGTATTCGTAAGCAAATTAGTTCTTCTACGTCAAATCATAGAGACCACTACATAATAGTTAATAAATGAGTATAGTCCTTGTTCTCTTGTTCTTTGCGGCTTGTTTCTTGGCGTATAGTAATGGTGCAAACGATAATTTTAAAGGGGTTGCCACTTTGTTTGGTAGTGGAACCACTAACTATAATAAAGCTATTGGTTGGGCGACAATAACAACGTTTTCCGGATCTGTGGTCGCTATTTTTTTGGCGAAAGAATTGGTTAAAAATTTTTCGGGCAAGGGATTGGTTCCAGATGAATTACTCTTAACACCAAATTTTGCCATTGCCATAGCTTTAGGGGCTGCCATCACTGTTTATATTGCAACCCGAATTGGAATGCCTATTTCAACAACGCATAGTTTAGTAGGAGCACTTTTCGGAGCAGGAGTTATGGCAGTTGGAGCCGAATTTAATTTCCTGAAACTAGGTAAAACTTTTTTAATGCCCTTAATCGTAAGTCCTTTGCTTGCCGCAGTACTGAGTCTTATTATGTATCTTGTGTTCAGGTACTTCAGAAAACTGATGGGCATTACCAAGAATGATGGTATTTACATTCAAAAAACGAAAGCGCCCATCGCTACCACAATTCAGGGAAATAAAATGAATATGGTTTCCAATACAATAGTAAAGGAAAGTATCAAAAATGAGTATCTAGAAACTTACAACGGAGTATTGTTCGGGATTACGACCCAAAAGATATTGGATGTAATGCATTATTTAAGTTCTGGTGTAGTTAGCTTTGCCAGGGGACTTAACGACACCCCAAAAATTGTGGGTTTGTTGCTCATTATTAACACAATTGACATTAAATGGGGTATGATAGCCATTGCTTTAATTATGGCCATTGGAGGGTTAATAAATGCTAAAAAAGTAGGGATGAATATGAGCAAAAAAATCACCCCAATGAATTCTGGTCAGGGATTCACTGCAAACATGATAACCGGATTATTGGTGACAACGGCAAGTATTCATGGACTTCCAGTTTCTACAACACATGTTTCAGTGGGCTCTATTTTTGGAATTGGCACCATAACCAACAAATCAGATAAAAAAATGATTTCAAAGATTATATTATCTTGGGTACTGACACTTCCAATTGCTGCCCTAGCAAGTGCACTCTTATTTAAATTTCTTCAAGTCTTTTTATAACACAATTTTATATGGATAATCTAATTCTTATAATAACAAGTATTATTGCTATTTCCAGCGGAAATCCCACAATAATTTCCAATAACGATTTTCCCGAAAAAGAAGCAGGACTGAATAAGGTTGTTGAAATAGCAACAATGACCTCTTTTATGGAAACCGATACGGTCAAGAATTCTCAAATGGTGATAGAGGAAAAAGATTTTGAAATTCCGACCCATGGAGAATGGAATAAATTGTTGGAGAAATACGTTACAAACGAAGGAAATGTAAACTATAAAAAATTTAGTGGAGATATTACTGCTTTGAATGGATATTTAGATCAATTGGCCAAAATGTTCCCAACGAAAAATTGGCCCCAAGAAGAACGCATGGCCTATTACATTAATTTGCACAATGCTGCCACTGTAAAACTCATTATAGAAAATTACCCGGTTAAGAGTATTAAGCATATAAAAAGTCCTTGGGTCAAGAAACGAGTCCTTATTGGAGACAAAATGTTTTCTTTGGGAAATATTGAGCATCAGATATTGCGTAAGATGAATGATGCACGAATCCATTTCGCCATAAATTGTGCTTCCTTTTCCTGTCCCAAATTACTTAATGTAGCTTATACTGCGGATAAACTGGAACAGCAGTTACAACAGGTAACACTAGAATTTATCAATGACCCTGGCCGAAACCAAATTTCCTCCAATAATGTGCAATTATCAGAAATATTTAAGTGGTATAAAAGTGATTTTACCAATAATGGTTCATTAATAGAATATGTAAATCAATATGCCAAATCACCTATATTGGCGACTACTAAAATAGAATATCTTAATTATGATTGGAGTCTCAACGAAGCAAAATAACGAAATGAAAATCAGTATAATTATTCCAGTTTTAAACGAGGAGGGTTACATTGGTAGTTTATTGTCCTATTTACAGAAAAATAGTACTCCAGAAAACATTGCGGAAATTATAGTTGTTGATGGTGGAAGTAATGACCTTACCTGTGATATTGCTAAAAATCTTGGGGCAACGGTAATACATTCCC
>CAXMOE010000009.1:24690-30257 GCA_964194835.1 uncultured Flavobacteriaceae bacterium
GAACAGCGGAGCCAAACATGCTATGGGGGATTTGCTATATTTTTTACATGCGGACACTCTCCCACCCAAAAATTTTGATACTTCTATTTTGAATTCCGTAGCCGATGGAAATGAAGCAGGATGTTTTCGAATGCGATTTGACAGCGCCAATTGGTTTCTTAATTTTTTTGCATGGCTCTCAAGAATCAATCATAAAGTTTGTCGAGGAGGTGACCAGTCATTATATATCACCCAATATTTGTTTCTAAAAACAGGGGGGTTCAATGACAAATATATTATTTATGAAGACAGTGAATTTATAGGTCGTTTATATAAAATCACCAATTTTAAAATACTTCCCAGAGAAGTTTTGACTTCTGCTCGAAAGTATGAAAAAAATGGCATGATTACGTTGCAATACCATTTTGGGGTCATACATTTAAAAAACCTTTTTGGGGCAAGTCCAGACAATCTTTACAAGTACTACAAAAGAAATATTGCGGTCTAAGATAATTGGTCAACTTCATAAAATCCTTTAGCTTCCTTTTAGTTATGTTTGGATTTCAATATCGTTTTCATCCTACTCCTCAAAATCACTAAGAACACCGTTGGCAATTGAATTGGCAAAGGCTTGTCGATTATATCGATTTAAACTTCCCCAAGGGTCTTTTCTGTTTGTGATATTGCCAATTTCTATATACACCATGGCTGGCAAACTATTCCTGACAAGATAGAGATTGCTCCTGTCTGAAAAAGTTCCGGAAAAGAAACTACTAGGCCGGTATCTATTATTTTTTCTTTGAAAAGTATTACGAATACTTTCGGCCAAACGTTGCCCATTACTGCTCTTTTCATGGTAGTAAAAAAGCATGTCATTATTTTGTGCCTTTCTATGACTATCCACATGCGTTACAATCAATCTTTGATATTTTCCGCTGTGTTTTAAATACAATTTATTAACTATATCTACACGCTGTTCCAATTGTTCCAATTGATCCAATGACATCTTACCTTCCGAAGAACCGTCCACATCACTATTGATCTCCAATGCGTTATCATTCCCAATCCGATTATTATAATCCTGTAAAATTACGTAGACCTTCGCTCCATGGGAGAGCAATTCCTTGGCCAATCGAAGTGTAACATCATAGGCATACCCCTCTTCCGTTATGTTCTTTTCTTGGACTCTCTGAACTGCATCGAAATCCGGTCCATGAAGGTTAGAAATTAGATAATAGACTGTACTTTGGAGTCTTTTACTTTTCGGGGTAACATATGCCCTTCCAAAAATGGAATATTCCTCCCCGTTAATTAAATTTATTATGGTACCCATTTCAAGGGCAGAATCCGGAGCTTCGGGAATAAGATATTGCCTTCCCTCATATAAACGGCTGCCTTCGCTTAAATTACCTTGATTCAACTCAATAAAATCTCCATAATATTGCACAGGATCTATTCCCTGTTTTCTAAGCATTGAATATATCCCGTCACCTTTTTCCGCCACCCTTGTGCGCAATGAATCCTGCGCTAGCAATTTGCTCTGTGACACTAATATACCCAGTAAACAAAACCCAATTATTCGGAAAGACACTTCTTAGATTATTTACTACAAAGTTTACTGAAAATATTGCGAAATTCCAAATACAAATGAACTTGAAAATAGAATATTTTAAGAAGCACAACTAGTTTAATTTATAAAAAGTCCTGATAATATCCTCCGCAGGTTTATTCTGTGGTGTAAATCGGTTACAATCCCCCCCACCGGCAACCTCATGGTTAATAAACCATTTCCACACAAAGCCTCCAGCAAACCAGTCCTCACTCCAAAACTCCTCAAAAATGGCCATTGTAGCGTTGGACTGCGCATCCAGGTTCACAGCAGCATCGTTTCGATCTACCAACCACGGTCTTTTTGCTGTGTAATCCGTACTCCGATACCCGTATTCCGTAAATATTATGGGCTTGTTTTTTGTTTTGGAAAGCAAAGCTATACTTTGCTTGTGTGCTTGCCATCCTTGCCTAAGTTGTTGCACTGATGGTTCCTTTTCCTCAGAGAGTGGAAAATATGCATCTATTCCAATAAAGTCTAGTTCTTCCCAAAAACTAGTTCTCGAATACTCGTCCCAATTTGCGGCATAGGTAAGTTTTCCTGAATAAACATTTCTTATCTTTTTTATTAGTCCATTCCAATATTCGGGTCTGTTCTTAACAAATTGTTCCGACTCCGTTCCTATACAGAAGTAGGTTGTTCTTGTTTCCTGTGCTAGTTCAGCATAAGCCATAATAAATTTTTCATAGGATGATTCCAGTGCTCTCCAGTCTTCTTCCGTATTCATTTTCAACGTGCCTGTAAACTCCCCCTTCCATATCCATATCTGTGGCTTCAACATCACCTCAATCCTGTTTTTGCGTAACAGCTCTATATATTGTTTGGCACCCTGTTTGGTCTCTCCAAACCACTGTCTATCGGTATCAAAGACAATTTCAGGCGAATTTATGTCCCTGATGAAACCATAGGGCATTACTGCTGCATGACTTGCATTTACATCCAGTACATTGTTAACTTGATCCTGGGTAACCTTGTCCCTGGAGGCTACAAAGCTAACCCCGTTTATTTTTTTTATTTCCTGACTATTGCAGGAAAACTGCATAATACACAATAAAAGAATACCTAATCTTTTCATAAAATGGAAATCATGCCATTAAAATTAGTGTTTTTATTAGTATGATAAATAAAACCCCCATAAATATCACCAATAAGTTCAACCTGATTATTTAAACCAATTATAAATTAAATCCGAATAATAAGTTCTTATATTTATACACGACATATATTACAATTACCAATAAAATTACATGGAACACATCGTTATCATCGGTAACGGAATTGCCGGCGTATCTGCTGCCAGGCATATCCGAAAAAATTCCGATAAAAGAATCATCATTGTTTCCGCAGAAACCGATTATTTTTTCTCACGTACTGCCCTAATGTATGTGTATATGGGCCACATGAAGTTTGAACACCTTCAGCCCTATGAAAACTGGTTTTGGGAAAAGAACAAGATCGACTTAGTTCGTGGATATGTGACCAAAGTGGACCATAAAGAAAAAAAACTACAGTTAGATAATTCAAGGACCATAGGTTATGACAAACTCATTATAGCTACTGGATCCAAACCCAATAAATTTGGCTGGCCCGGGCAAGATTTACATGGTGTGCAGGGTTTGTATTCCAAACAAGATTTGGATTTACTGGAAGCTAATGCTCCAAATAATAAAGTCTGCAATCGGGCCGTAATTATTGGAGGGGGGCTAATTGGTATTGAAATGGCCGAAATGTTACGCTCTAGGGATATCCCTGTGACCTTTCTGGTACGTGAAACCAGTTTCTGGGATATAGTCCTCCCGGACGGAGAGGCACAAATGATCAATGAACATATTTTGGAACACCATATAGATCTTAGGCTAGAAACCAATTTGGTAGAAATCCTGGCCGATGAAAATGGAAGAACCAAAGCTGTTGTGACCGATAAGGGGGATACCATTGAATGTACCGTTGTAGGGCTTACAGCAGGAGTTTCACCAAACGTGGATTTTCTAAAAGATTCAGGCATTGAACTTGGTAGGGGGATAAAGGTAAACCGGTATTTAGAAACAAATATCAAAGATATTTACGCCATTGGTGATTGTGCAGAGCAACATGAAGGGATTGGCAACAGAAGGCCCATTGAAGCCGTATGGTACACTGGTCGTATGATGGGAGAAACACTGGCTCAGACCATTTGCGGAAATAGAACTGCTTATAATCCCGGACATTGGTTTAATTCGGCCAAGTTCTTGGATATTGAATACCAAACGTATGGCTGGGTATTCAGTAGCGGGGGCAAAAAGGATTATGAACAGCATTTTCATTGGAGACATCCAAAAGAAAAGGTATGTATTACTATAGCTTTTCATCAGGAAACCAAGCAATTTTTAGGCATAAATACGTTCGGCATCCGAATGCGGCACGAAATTGTTGACCGTTGGCTTAGTGAAAAAAGGGACATAAACCATGTGATGGAATTCTTAAGGGATGCAAATTTTGACCCAGAATTCTATGCGCAGTACGAAGTTGAAATAGCATCAAAGTTCAATACCGAATTCGGAACCAATATTAACCCAAAGAAGAAAAGCTGGAAACGGATTTTTCAAAACGCATAAACTTAAATTAGAATATGAGCATTATCGATAAAAGCATGGCACTAACGGGCGAACCTCCAAAAGTGTTGAATAGGGGACAAAAATTAGCCACTTTCGTAGGAATGTCAGGGCTTTTTATTTTAAGTTTAGCCGCATTTAACATTGATTTTCCCAATAAAGGACTTTGGCTCACGATCTCTCTTCTTGCTATATTTGTTGGTGTAATTTGGTTTTCAAAAGAAGCCTATGCCCATAAACATAAAGGAATTAAAAATGATGGGGTTTGGTTTAAATCCATCTCCAGCAAAGGAGTTTTTGGCTGGTTGGCCGGCATAGCACTTACCGGGTTTTATATTGTATTGTACTTTTTTCCATCATTTCTAGGGCTTTCAAAAAGTGGCGACAATAATGGTATTATTGCCATGTTCGACCCATTAAGCAAAATGTTGAGCGGCAACCCTGCAAGTCAATGGTTTGTTTACGGAACTTTTTATACGCTTGCGATTCTTGCCTTTGGTGCCAAATTCATTTGGAAATATCGTCATAACAGATACGAAATTATACGTACCATCAGCGTCATGTTTTTCCAAACCGCTTTTGCCTTTTTTATTCCAGAAATAATGGCAAGGCTCAATGGAAAACTTCCCTATTACGATTTAAAAAATATGTGGCCGTTAAATTATTACAATTTTGAAAGATATCGGGTCAATGGTTTTATAGATGCAGGGGACGTAGGAATGGCTATGCTTATTTTTGGAATTGTTACCATTTTTGTTATTTCTCCCATCCTTACCTTTAAATATGGTAAGCGCTGGTATTGTTCCTGGGTCTGTGGCTGTGGAGGTCTGGCAGAAACTGCAGGTGATTCTTTTAGACATTTGAGTGATAAAAAAGTATCTGCATGGAAGATAGAACGTTGGTTAGTACATAGTGTGGTTGTATTTGTAACACTGATGACCACAGCAGTTATCTACTCATATCTTGGTAATGACACCAGTAAATATTGGCTCACCAAAAACACTTTTTTAATTGGGGTAGCCAGTATTTTAACGACCGTTTTCGCATGGGTGATGATATTTAAAAGAGACCAATTTCAAAAGGATGCCAAGTATGGTGCTATTGGTTATTTTGTTATCATAATGGCTTTGATCGGTTTTCATTATCTAAGTGGTGATGGTAACGTATTCTTTTTTAAATCTGAGACCCTTAGAAAAACCTATGGATTTCTTATTGGTAGCATATTTTCAGGGGTTATCGGCACAGGTTTTTATCCTATTTTAGGGAACAGGGTATGGTGCAGGTTTGGATGTCCCATGGCAGCAATATTGGGTTTCCAACAGCGTTTGTTCTCCAGGTTTAGGATAAGCACTAATGGCGGGCAATGCATGTCTTGTGGTAACTGCTCT
>CAXMOE010000010.1:0-11903 GCA_964194835.1 uncultured Flavobacteriaceae bacterium
TGGGAACAATCGGTAGGTTCAACTGAAAGGGAGCCCAATTGAGTCCATCATTAAAGGATATATACATTCCCGTTTCTGTGCCCGCGTATAACAATCCCCTTCGTTTAGGGTCTTCGCGAACCACTCGTGTAAAATGTTCATTTTTTATACCGTTTGTTATTTTTGTCCATGACTTCCCATAATCCGTGGTTTTATAAAGATAAGGTTGAAAATCGCCCAACTTATATCTAGTAGCAGCTACATAGCAGGTCCCTTCATCAAACGCTGAGGGTTCAATACTGTTGATCATTGACCATTCTGGCATCTTGGGAGGAGTAACATTGTCCCAATCTTGACCCCCATTTCTGGAGACATGAATTAAACCGTCATCACTCCCAACCCAAAGTAACCCTTCTTTTAGAGGACTTTCATTGGCGGCAAAAATGGTACAGTAATATTCAACGCCAGTATTATCCTGGGTTATAGGTCCACCGCTGGAAACCAACTTGCTGGGATCGTTCCGTGTTAGGTCTCCACTAAGTAATTGCCAACTCTGTCCCTCGTTTTCACTTATGTGAACATGATTTGAAAATGAGTATAGCTTTTTAGGATTGTGCTTACTGAAAAGTATAGGGAAATTCCATTGAAATCTATATTTCATTCCCTCGGCCCCAAATCCCATCGGATTGTCAGGCCAAACGTTAATTCCCCTAACCGTACCTGTTTCATGATTTTTACGGGTGAGGAACCCTCCGTAACTTCCCCCATAGACAATATCATTATTTAGTGGGTCTACTGCAATATGAGCAGATTCACCACCAGCAGTGGGTTCCCAATCACCCTCACCAATATTTGCGCCATCACTTCTATGCTTTATACGTACTGTGGAATTGTCCTGTTGTGCAGCGTAAATCCTGTAGGGAAAAGCATTATCCGTTGTCACTCTATAAAATTGGGATGTAGGCTGGTTGTAATACGTACTCCAAGTAGAGCCTCCGTCATAGGAGATTTGTGCGCCGCCATCATCTCCTATTATCATTCTTTTGGCGTTCTCAGGTGCAATCCATAAGTCATGGTGATCCCCATGTGGGGCATTAAAGGTGTTAAACGATTTTCCGCCATCCGTTGATTTATGGTAACGGACATTCAACACATAAAGTATATCCTCATCTTCTGTATCGGCATACAAGCGGGTATAATACCACGCACGTTGCCGAAGTTTACGCTCATCATTAATCTTTGTCCATTTTTTTCCACCATCATCACTGCGGTACAGGCCTCCTTTGTCCTTCTGTTCCACAATGGCCCATATTCGTTCAGAATTTTTGGGTGATACGGTAACCCCAATGATGCCCAAGGTATCTTTGGGAAAACCCTCATTTTTGGAAATTTCCTTCCAAGTTTCACCACTGTCCGTACTTTTCCATAACGCGGAACCGTCACCCCCACTGCTTAAGCTGTATGGTGTGCGTTTGGCCCTCCATGTAGATGCAAATAGAATCCTAGGATTGTTGGGGTCCAACACCAAATCTACCGCTCCTGCTTGGTCATTGACATACAGGGTTTTACGCCAGGTATTTCCACCATCCACGCTTTTATATACACCGCGTTCTTGACTAGGCTTGTAAATGTTCCCCAATACCGCTGCATACACAATATCAGAGTTACTGGGATGAATTCTAATACGGGGTACATGCCGGCTGTTTTTCAAACCAGCAGATTTCCATGTTTTCCCTGCATCCTCGGTCTTCCATATCCCATAACCCGATGACACATTACCCCTGAGTGTTTTTTCACCTCCACCTACATAGATTACATTGGGGTCACTTTTGGCTACCTCTATGGCCCCAATACTACCTCCAAAATAACCATCAGATATGTTGCCCCAGGTACGACCGCCATCGACTGTTTTCCAGACACCTCCCCCTGTTGCGCCAAAATAAAAGAGATTGGACTCACTAGGAACACCAGTAACCGCAGCGGAACGACCCCCTCTAAATGGACCTACCAATCTATATTCCAAACTGGAGTATAATTCTTCTGGAAATTGCACCTCAGGGGTGCCTGATTTTGTTCTTTTTTGTGCTGATATTGAAACAGGTAGTAGAAAAATAATCAGCATTAATAGGCCAATCTTTGTGTAGAAAAATTTCATTGATTTCTTGAGATATAATTAGTCCCACTAAAAGTAGGGATAAAACCTATGAATTTGAAATTTTGTCAACCAATTTTGTCCGTATTTCCCTCTTCAAATAATACCCATACACAATACTGACCAAAACAATTGGATGGACCATTAGCCCGACCATTACCCTATTTTAGATTTACCATTATTAATCCATAAACTCCAAACAAACAGGGCTTGGCAGATTAATTTCATGAAGATAGTTTAAAGTCCCCTCCTCTGTGTTTCTCTTAAAAACGCTTATGTTATTACTTTTTTGATTGGCCACTAATAGGAAATTGTCGGTAGGATCAAAGGCAAAATTTCGTGGCCAATTTCCCTGAACACTTTCTCGCCCAACAACACTCAGCCTTCCCGAAGCCTTGTCTACCTTAAATATGACAATAGTATTTTCACCTCTATTGGAACCATAAAGAAACTTACCATCCCTGGAAAGATGTATATCTGCACAATAGCTATCTCCCATAAAATCGGGGTCCAAGGTACTCTGAGTACTCAGTTCATTATACTTGCCTTGGGCGTTTCTTTCGAAAACCGTTACTGTGGAATTTAATTCGTTGATGACATAAAGGAATTTTTCCTCCTTGTCAAAGGCGAAATGCCTTGGACCTGCTTTTTCGGGCAAGCCAATAGATGCCTGTTCCGTCGGAAAAAATTGTTTCTCTTCTTGAGTGTATCTTTTTATGGCATCTAAGCCCAAATCAGCCACAAAAAGTCCGTCCTTGGTGAATTGGACAGAATGAACATGTGAGGTTTTTGTGGTGTCCAAAACCTTATGGTCCACTATTTGAGGATTAGAGAGAAGTCCGCCATTACTCCCCAAGTTAAAAATAGAGAAATTGCCGCCTGTATAATTCGAAACCGCTAACAATCGTCCATCTTCAGAAATACCAATATGACATGGATGTGCTCCTCCTGTGCCGTTGGTATTAATCTCACGTAATAGCCCATTTTCTATCTTAAAAGTGGTAACAGCTCCTCCAGAACTATCATAATTATCCGTTTCCTGAACTGCATACAGGGTTTTCATGTCGGGGGAAATCTTTAAAAAGGATGGGTTGTCCAAAGAAGCTGCCAATACTTTATCTGTTACTTTCCCGGTGGCAGAATCAAAAGTATATTTATATATTCCTTCACTGTCACTATCGGTATAGGTGCCCACGAAAAGGAAATAGGTTTTTATAGGTTCTTTCATTTCACAACCATTAAAAAGAAAAAGGGAACATAAAATGTAAACGAGGTAATATTTTTTTATATAACTGGATTTCATCTAATATCATTTTTCATTAAAAATTATTTTGTTAATGTACGTTTTTTCTGTTCAAGCCTCATAAACAACACAGGACAACGATTTTATGGATTTCTAATTTTTACACACTTAAAAACCGCTTAACCTCCCGCCTTAAATAATACCCTGTAACCATAGTTGCCAATACATCGGCAATAGGAAAGGATAGCCATACCCCCAATTCCCCAAAGTACTGGGGAAGAATTATAACAAGTGGTATAAAAAAGAATCCTTGTCTTGTCAAGGTTAACAGTAAGGCAGGAATAGCTTTCCCTACAGCCTGGAAATAGGCTGCTCCTATCAATTGCAAAGCTATAATAGGAGTCGCTGCAAACACCCATCGCATGGCAGCAGGGCAATGCTCCAGAACAAAGGCATTAACGATTAATTCACTAGCAGGCAAATCTGGTTTGTTGCTTAAGAACAGGGAGGCAATTTCCGCTGGAAAAATCATCAACCCCACAAAAACGAGGGTTGCCAGCAATGCAGCATATTTAATGGCTGTGTTAATGGACTCCCTAACTCTTTTGTACTTGTTAGCACCATAGTTAAAACCTGCTATGGGCAAAAACCCTTGTGTTACCCCAAAAACAGGGAATAAAGCAAACATAAGCATTCGACCAATAATGGCATAGACGGCCACCATGGCCTCCCCTCCCAAATCGAATAAAATATTGTTCATAAGCAAATATGTAATACTGGTAACCGCTTGACGGGATAATGTCACAAACCCAAGCGAGCCAATTTCCTTTAAAATCGGAACATTCAACCCAAAATGAAAAAGACGAATCTTAAGTTCAGAATGTTTGGAAAGAAAAAACCAAAAGATGTATCCAAAACATAGCAAATAACCAATGGTCGTTGCCCAAGCTGCCCCATGCATTCCCCAATCGAATACATAGATAAAGACATAATCCATCAGCAAATTGCCTACAGAGGGAATAATCATGGCAATCATGGCAAATTTAGGTTTTCCCTCAGCCCGAATAACTGTATTCCCCATCATACACAATGCTAAAAAAGGGACTCCATAAAGAACGATGGTATAATAAATTTTGGCTGGATCAAAAATCGCTCCTTTGCCGCCAAACATCGGAATAAGAGTATCTATGTAGTACAAGCCCAAGATGACCATTGCAATGGTCAGTAAAAGGGTCAAACAAATCTGATTGCCAAAAGTCTTAAGTGCTTTCTCCTTATTATTTGCCCCTAAAGCACGGGATATGATACTAGACCCACCAACACCTATGGCCATACCCAATGCTGCGATAAAAAAGGAGACTGGCAACACCACATTTATAGCGGCTATGGCAATGGAGCCTACCCAGTTTCCGACAAAAATGGAATCTACCAGAACATTCAATGACATTACCAATATCCCAATGGATGCCGGTACCGCTTGTTTGATGAGCAATTTGCCAATGGGCTCCGAACCAAGTTGTTCCGAGGAGACCTTGGCCATTAGACGGGTAGGGTTTCTTCAGCCTGCCAGGTATTGATCCATTCTGCCATTAGATCTACCCAGTTCTCATCATCGTTGAGGCATGGAATGTGCTTATAATGATCACCGCCAGCTTCTTCAAATTGATGTTTGCCCTCCATGGCAATCTCTTCCAAGGTCTCTAAGCAGTCAGCAACAAATGCCGGGGTTATCACGACCAAACGCTTTTTACCTTCTTTTGGGAAACGTTCAAATTCAAAATCGGTATACGGTTTTAACCAAGGGTCACCCGCAAGTCGCGACTGAAACGAACTGCTCACTTTCTCCTCGGGAAGCCCCAGCTGTTTTTTTACCTTTTCAGTGGTATCATAACACTGGTGTCGATAACACGTATTGTGTGCAACGGAATTAATTGTACAACAGTCACCATTTATCTTACAATGATATTTCGTAGGGTCTGATTTTCGGATATGCCGTTCTGGAATGCCATGGTACGAAAACAAGATATGATCGTACTCAAAATCCTTTAATCCTTCAGCAATGCGCTGAGAAAGAACCTTTATATACCCTTTGTTTTTATAAAATGCTGGAAGCGTAGTTATCCGCATTTCCGGAAAATAGGATTGTTGGTCTTCCATCACCTTCACCACTACAGTTTCATATGAGGACATCGCATAATGGGGATAAAGTGGCACCAACAAAACCTCATCTACACCCTTATCTTTTAATTCCTGTAACGCACCTTTTATTGTTATTGAACCATATCTCATGCCCAAAACCACTGGTATTTTGGTCTTTTCGCTAACTTTTTTCTGAAAACATTGTGATATCACAATTAAGGGCGAGCCCTCATCCCACCATATCTTTTTGTATGCTTTAGCAGACTTTTTGGGCCTAGTTTGCAAGATAATACCACGTACTAGGATATTGCGTAAGATCTTTGGGACATCTATTACACGTTCATCCATTAAAAATTCATCCAAATATGGCTTTACGTCTTTGGCGGTGGGACTGTCCGGTGAACCTAGATTTACCAACAAAACTCCTTTCATTGCAATACTTTTTTAGTTGAAATGAATCCCTTCAATCATAGCACCATTGCTTGTCTTAGGGAATTGTCCCAGGTGCGCCCGAGGCATTCTTTTGAGGCGTAAAAATAATACTTGCAGGGAAATTACGTTTATAATAAGTAAATACTTTTTTGATGCAGGTATAAAGATTGCTGATTAAAGACTATTATGATGCCCAATAGGCTGAAAAAAGGTCGCCCCAATATCGTGTCTTCTGCGCAATAAAGTTTTGCTGCTTCCTTATAGGGAGTTTTACAAATTTGTTGTGTATATGAAATTAACCTATACCTACTTTTTATCATTTTTTACCTTACTCGTCTTCCCCCAAGACAAAAACAGTCTTCTCTGGGAAGTTTCCGGCAATGGATTAAACGAAACTTCTTATTTGTACGGCACTATGCACGTAAGCAAAAAGATAGCCTTTCATCTGGATGATGTATTCTATGAAGCTCTGGACAAAAGCGATATTATTGCTTTGGAGTCCGATCCCAGTATGTGGCTTGACAATGACGAAACTACTGGGAATCGAAGTTATGGAAACGGAAATGGACCTAGCGGCAAAGGATTTTATACCTATCCATTTGCTATGCAAAATCCAAAAAAAGAGGACATAGCAGCATATCTAGCCTCTGAAGACAGACTTATTAATAGTATTTTGTACCGCACCAATGAGTTGTCACAGAATTTTGAGGAAGACACTTATCTGGACATGTTTATTTACCAAGCAGGGCTAAAGTTTGATAAAAAACTAGTTGCTCTGGAGGACATGGAAGAGTCGTCCGCATTGGTTGGCAGGGCCAGCCTTAATGCCATGAAGCAGAAGCCAGACGAGTGGCTTCAGAAAAAAATGCGGCAACAAGACCCCATATATTTGATGCAGGATGCTTATCGGGAACGCAATATAAATTTGTTAGACTCCATAGATCAAGCAGTATACACCCAACATTATTTAAAAAATATGCTCTACATCCGCAACCAAAACATGGCTAATCGGATGGATTCGGTGATGCGAACGGGTAAAGTGTTTACTGGCATCGGAGCCGCCCACCTTCCCGGGGAAAAAGGAGTTATACGTTTATTGCGAAATAAAGGCTATACCGTTACACCTTTAGTTTCTGAATCAACCACCAAGGGCAATCTTATTAAAGAGAAAATAAAAACCAAGATTCGCAAAAACACCTACAAAAAATTTGGCCCCGATGATGATTTCTTCAGTATTGGTCTTCCAAATAAACTGTACCCCATATCAGATAATGTGAATACAAGTTATATTTCACCCGATTTGGCTAATGGAAGTTATTTCATGGTAATCCGTATTCCGAAGTTTTCATTTTTAAAGAAAAACACTGCCTATAGTATTGAAGACATAAACCAATTGTTGTTCGAAAACATTCCTGGAAAAATCTTGGAAAAGACTCAGTTACAAACCAATGGTTTTAATGGCCTTGACATTAAAAACAAATTAAAAAATGGTGACCATCAACGGTATCAAATATATGTGACCCCCCTAGAAATCCTGATCTTTAAAATGGGCGGGGAAGGTGATTATGTATCCACATATTCGGACATTATTTTTAATAGTATCGCCTTTCGACAGATAAATAAAAAGAAGATTGTTCTTAGCTCCGGGTACAATGATTTTGAAGTGGAAATGCCTTCACTTTACAGCTTTACCAACAGATTCAGAAATGGTAGCCGTTTAATTGAGGGGTATGACGAAGAATCAGATGCTTATTACTTTTTACGAAAGGTAACACTAAATGATCTAACCTATATTGAAGAAGATACGTTTGAGTTGAAGCAAATGCATAAACGGTTCTATGAGGATTTAAGATTAAAGCCCAAATATGGTGTATCTGTAAATAAATCCTTGACTTCAGAGGTAGTCTTTGATTCAATAAAACATCAAAAATTATACCTTAAAACAGCATTTCGTCATGGGGATTACTATATGATGGGGGCATTGACAAAATACGATGACGAAGCCGCTGATTTCTTTGATTCGTTTAAAATAAAAGACCCTGCCTATAGGGAAGAATTTAGAAGAGTAATTGATACTGCACTTCATTTTAGTACAGTTACCTCTGTGAAACCACCAAAATTTGTAGAGAACAGCAACAATTACTTCAACGGAAGAAAAAAACTAAAATCCTATAGTCCATACAACAAGAAGACAGTGTACCAAAACAAAAATAACGATGCGGTAACCGTTGTTCTCAACAAATCCCATGACTTTTTGATGTTACAGAGTATAGATTCGGTTTGGGCAATGCGTAAGAAAATATACTCAAATAAAAGGTTTAACATCATAAAAGAGAAGGCAGGTATATCATCTGAAGGGCACCATGAATTACAACTGACACTTACCGACACGGCAAGTTCTAGGGGCATCATGATCAAAAACATCCTGAAGGGAGGAGTATTGTATGAGATAAAGGCCTTGGCAGATACGATAGAAAATCCCAGTCGTTTTGTAAAAGAATTTTTTGACAACTTTCAACCTAATGACACCTTAATAGGGCGGGATATATTACAAGACAAAACCCAAGATTTTTTCACGGCACTGCGTACAAACGATAGCATCGTTATGGGCGGATATCGCTTCTTGAAATTCGACCGGAAAAATATTGATTCCTTAAAATATTATATTTCTGAATTCGATTTCACGGACGACAATAAAGCCATTCAAGCCTTTCTTATTGAAAAATTAGGCCAATTTAATGACCCTGAGGTCATTTCGTTCTTCAAGGAATTTTACCTTAGATCTTATAACAGCTCAAAAGCCCAAGTAAAGATTTTACAGGCAATTTCCAAAAAATCGAATGAAGCCTCTACAGAACTATTGTTGGAATTAATGGCCAAAGATCTTCCTTTGGTCTCGAGTAAAATGGAGATTTACACTATTTTTAAACCCTATAGCGATAGCCTGCCCCTAGCCAAAAAATTATATCCAGAATTACTAGAATTTAGTAATATAGAAGAGTACAAATCTCCGATTTTCTCTTTATTGGCCATCTTAGCATCCAAGGGTTATGTGAAACCCAATACCTACAAGAAATATAGAAAACAGATTCTTACGGATGCCAAAATACAGCTTAAACGTCAATTCAATTATGATGCGTTCAAAAGAGAGCAGTACCAACGAAATCATAATATAAACTTTAAACAAAATGAAAATGTCCTTGAGGATTATATGGTATTGCTGCATCCCTTTATGCATGAAAAGGAGATAAAGCAATTTTTTAACCGATTGATAACCGTTAAAGACGCCAAATTAAGGACCACCCATGTTAAATTAATGGCCAAGAATAATTTTCCCATTCCAAACGGAATGCTTGTTTCTTTGGCCGGGGACATCAATAGTAGGGTGCTACTTTTCAACAAATTGGAAGGAATTGGTAAACTCAATCTTTTTCCATCACAATACAAATCACAAAAATATTTGGCCGAGGCTAGCATTTTTGCGCATAAAGAATACAACAATAAACAAGATTCGATAGTATTTGTAGATCAAACATCCCTGCAATACCGGGGTAAAAATTATACTGGATATTACTATAAAATTTCCAAAATTCATGGCTATAATAAAAACACTAAAATGCATTTGGTAGTGTTCGAAAATAGTAAGGATGTCCAATCCAATCCCTATTATAAAAACGATGGTGCCCTTATTGAGGGCACAGATTCAGATACCGAGATTATTGATTTTGTTACTGAAGAATTTATGCTAAAAGACCGGAAACGGGCAATGGCCTTTAATCCGGACCATAAAGGAGGATACGGAAGCTTTTAATTTTAAAAACGTATTTTTAAGGGAATGTGAAACAAATGAGGATAACTCCCATATTGATAACGCTTTTTTTATTTGCAAATAATTCAATTGCTCAAGAAATTGTGTGCTCCCCAAAGGATAAAGTGGCTTTCTCACACAAAGTAAGTCAAATTGAAAAATTGTCCAATGATGAGTCATTCGGGGATGTATTGGTCGCCGTGGGCAAAACATTTTTGGGGATACCCTATGTGGCTCAAACCTTGGAAATTGGGGATAAGGAATCGTTGGTGGTTAACCTTCAAGGCCTTGACTGTACAACCTTTGTTGAAAATGTGCTGGTTTTCGGTATAATGCTTCAAAAAGGGAATAAAGACTTTGATTCTTTTACTGAATTATTGGAAAAAGTACGTTATAAGGATGGTACTCTGAACGGCTACTCATCTCGCCTTCACTACTTTTCTGAATGGATTGCAAATAATGAACAAAAAGGGCTCCTAAAGGATGTGACAGCAAATATTGGCGGGATTGAAATTACCAAAGAAATTAATTTTATGAGTACTCACCGAAATTTGTACCCCTTCTTAAAAGATGATATAAATTATAAGAAAATAAAGCAATCGGAAACTGAACTGAACCAAAAATCAAACTGCATTTTACCTCAAGACAGAATTGCTGTCCATGAACATTTAATACAATCAGGTGATATCATCGCCTTGACCACATCTATCTCAGGGTTGGATATTACGCATACTGGTATCGCAACTAGGGAAAGTGATGGACGTATACATTTACTACATGCCTCCTCTTCGGGGCAAGTGGAAGTTTCCCAACTTCCTATAACAGACTATCTGAAACAGATTAAAAAAAATACCGGGATAATGGTAGTAAGACCACAGTAGTTAGTTTCTACTCAGGCAATACATAATCCCGCCTACCATATATATTTTTTTGAACAAAAATGTAAAGAAGTTTCTGAATTAAGCCTACCCATTGCTCATAGACATCAAATATTTCTTCGGCGTGGTTCCGTATTTCTTTTTAAATGCTGCAATAAAGTGGCTAGATGTACTATACCCAACTTTTAATCCTACCTCATTTACGTTATGCCTACCCGTTTCAAGCATTTTACGTGCATAATCCATCTTATGGTCAAACAAAAAACTATAGACCGAGTCACCATAGATGTGCTTAAACCCCTCCTTAAGCTTTTTAAGGCTCAACCCTATTTCTTCCGATAATTCAGCCAATGTTGGGGGTTCGGCCATACGTGTAATCATAATTTCTTTTGCCAGTCGAATGCGTTTCACGTTATCCTCATCGACCAAAAACGGACATTGTTCCATATCTGCATCCTCACTTCTATTAAAATACAGGGAGATCAGTTCATAAGCCTTCCCTTTTATGTACAATTCTTTGATCGAGGGATGTAGATTGTAATTCATAATCTGGCTAAGGATTACTGCAATTGCCGGTGTAATTCCCTCTTGGGAATAATATTTTTTGTTTTTATTTTCGGCACTCAAAAAAGGAATATAATCTGCCTCTTTGGAAAATAGCGAGTGGAACTTACGAATTGTCATAACAATTGAAACCAGCCAAGAATCCGGATTGAGTTCCATATTTAAGGGTAAGTCTATTTGAGTATTGTACAACAACAGGGAATTCTCTTCTGAAACCTCCAAAGCATATCTCCCCTCATTAAAAATAAATTTAGCATTTCCCTTTAAACAAAAATGCAACTGAATAAATGAGCTGTCGATTTCCCGACTAACTTTCTTAACATAAGTATTGTCATTCTGGATTTTCAGCACAAAGAAACCATCTTCAATAAATACTTCCTCAAATGAACTTTCAGCGATGTTTTTTTCTTCCATTGTTTACTGCCATTAGCGATTCTATTTAGATTTGTTCTAAATAAAATATTTGTCAAAGCCTACATTTGCTCTAAAATTAAGACAATTGAACGTATTTTCCACGAATACCGGTTAAAAAAACTCGAAACGATACAATTTGTTCGTTCAGCGTTACTTTTATATCTAGGATGCATTTATTTTTGTGAATTGCATGAAGAATTACCATATTTCCAAACATAGCTCGTTTTACACTATTGGCCTTAACTATAAAAAGGCTGACGCGGTAGTCCGGGGTAATTTTAGTTTAGACGAGGA
>CAXMOE010000010.1:11913-28718 GCA_964194835.1 uncultured Flavobacteriaceae bacterium
TGATCAATTTATTGAATCAGGCCAAGGACAATGGTATAGACGGTATACTTGTCACTTCAACCTGCAACAGAACCGAATTACATGGTTTTGCTCAACACCCCTTTCAGCTTATAAAATTATTATGTGACAATACCTTAGGAACGGTAGAGGAATTTCAGGAGGTAGCCTATGTCTATAAAAACTATGACGCCATAGGGCACCTTTATAGGGTTGGCACAGGATTGGATAGTCAAATTTTGGGTGATTTTGAAATTATTAGTCAATTAAAACAAAGTTTTAACCGCTCCAAAAAAATAGGTCTTGCAAACCCCTTTTTGGAACGCTTGTGCAATTCTATTATACAAGCGAGCAAGAGAATTAAAAACGAAACTAAACTATCCTCAGGAGCAACCTCTGTTGCTTTTGCATCGGTTCAATATATCATAAGAAATGTTCCGGATATCTCTCAAAAGAACATTCTACTCTTCGGAACGGGAAAAATTGGAAGGAATACTTGTGAGAACCTTATTAAACATACCAAAAACTCCCACATTACCTTAATCAACCGAACCAAGAACAGGGCCGAAAAAATTGCCGGGAAATTTAATCTGATCGTCAAGGACTATGGAGACCTTCAGACCGAAATAAGGAACGCAGATGTACTGGTTGTGGCTACAGGGGCACAATCCCCTACCATATCAAAGGAACTTATTTATAATAAAAAGCCGTTATTGATCTTAGACCTGTCCATTCCAAAAAATGTTGCTGAAGATGTTTCCCAACTAGAACATATTACAGTAATCCATTTAGATCATTTATCACAAATGACCGACGATACACTGGAACAAAGAAAGCAATTTATTCCGGAGGCCGAAGCGATAATTGATGAGACGAAAGACGATTTTATAAAATGGTTGGAAACTCGAAAATTCGCACCTGTAATCAAGGCTTTAAAACAGAAATTGAAAACCATGAAAGATGAGGAGATGGATTTTCAAAGTAAGAAATTGTCGGATTTTAATTCAGAACAGGCAGATATAATTTCCGACCGTATTATCCAAAAGATCACCAAACAGTTTGCCAATCACCTAAAAGAAAATAATTCCGATTCCGATGGTAGTTTAGAGCTCATCCAAAAAGTTTTTCAACTAGAACTGAATTCCAAATGAACAAGGTTATTCGCATTGGCACCCGCGATAGTACGCTGGCACTATGGCAGGCAAATACAGTAAAAAATAAATTGGAGGCTCTTGGTTACCAAACGATACTGGTACCTACAAAATCCTTAGGTGATATTGTACTGGATAAACCTCTTTATGAGTTGGGCATTACAGGAATATTTACCAAAACTTTGGATGCAGCCATGATCAGTGGTGAAATTGATATTGCCGTGCACTCCATGAAGGACGTCCCTACGGCACTCCCCAAGGGAATGGTTCAAGCAGCAGTCTTGGAGCGGGCCGGCACCAATGATGTGCTTGTACACAAAGGACTGCATTTTCTCTCGGCCGACAATGCAACTTCCTCGATAACCATCGCAACCGGCAGTCTTCGGAGAAAAGCCCAGTGGCTATGCCGTTATCCTAATCATAAAATTGTGGATTTACGTGGTAATGTAAATACTCGATTACAAAAACTAGAAGATAGCAACTGGAACGGAGCTATTTTTGCCTTGGCCGGACTGGAAAGGATTGACCTGCTTCCCGAAAACAGTATGCGCTTGGATTGGATGTTGCCTGCTCCGGCCCAGGGTGCCATGATGGTAGCTGCAATGGAAAATGATGTATTTTCAAGAAAGGCGCTTACCAAACTGAACCATAAACCAACGGAAATATGTACCAGCGTTGAGCGGGAGTTTTTGAGAACGCTTGAGGGTGGGTGCACCGCACCAATAGGTGCTTTGGCCACTATCGCTAACGATACCCTCCGTTTTAGAGGTGCGCTGTTTGCTTTGGATGGAAGCAAAAAGATTGAAATTGAAAAAAGTATTGCACTAAATAAAATTGATGGGCTAGGAAAGGAATGTGCAGAAGAAGTTTTGCAAAATGATGGGACAGCTTTGATGGCAGAAATAAAGTCAAAAATCAATACATAAAATATATCTTCTTTTCTCATCCTACTATTGCTGAGAATCAAAGAAGGTCCACATACAAATGAAAACCATACTTTCCACAAAAAAATTGTCCCATGCTCAAAAAGAGCTACTAATCAATGAGGGAATCTCTGTTGTGGATTACAATGCCATTAAAATTGAATTTACTGATTTTGAATTGGACACTACCACTAAGAATGTCATTTTTACGAGTCAAAATGGGGTAAGAGCGTATCTAAATAAACTAACAAACTCCTTAGGTGATTCACAGGTATCGGATTCCAAAGAGAGGATCCGATGTTTTTGTGTAGGGGAAAAGACAAAATCATTTTTGGAAGAAAATGGCCATAATGTCGTAGAAATGACTGAAAATGCCTTAAAATTGGGCAATATTATAGCCAAAAGATACAAAAACGAATCATTTCTGTTTTATTGCGGAAATCGGAAAAGGGAAGAATTGCCGCTGTTTCTTAAAGACAACCAGATCGCGTTAAAAGAGTTGGTAGTGTATAGCAATACCCTAAATACCAAAGTATTTGAAGGAAGTTTTGATGGTGTCTTATTTTTCAGCCCAAGCGCAATGGAAAGTTATGCCTTAACAAATAATATTGCTCAAAGTACGGCTTTTTGTATTGGCAGCACTACAGCAGACGAAGTGAAAAAATATACGAAAAATACCATACAAGCGAATACTCCCACCATAGAAAATGTGATGGCACAAGTAATTAAGTATTATAGTAAAAAACGATACGACTCAACAAAGGGTAACAATAATATCATATGAATATCAAAAACGATTTATTTCTAAGAGCGTTAAAAGGAGAAACCGTTGAAAGGCCACCAGTTTGGATGATGCGTCAAGCAGGACGCTACTTACCAGAGTTCATGGAAATCCGTGAAAAATATGATTTCTTTACCCGCTGTCAGACACCGGAACTGGCCTCAGAAATTACCGTACAACCCATACGTAGGTATGGTATGGATGCTGCCATACTTTTCAGTGACATCCTTGTGGTCCCACAAGCCATGAACATTGAAGTACAGATGAAACCTAACTTTGGGCCATATCTTCCTAACCCCATACGTTCTCAAAAGGATGTTGATAAGGTTATTGTACCCGATGTATACGAAACATTGGATTACGTAATGCAAGCCATAAAAATGACAAAACAAAAGTTGGAAGATGATATTCCCCTTATTGGCTTTGCTGGGTCACCGTGGACACTGCTTTGTTACTGCGTCCAGGGGCAAGGCAGTAAAACCTTTGACAAGGCCAAGGAATTTTGTTTTACACAACCCATGGCAGCACATCAATTATTGCAAAAAATTACAGATACCACTATTGTCTACTTAAAAGCCAAGATTGACGCGGGAGTTAATGCTGTACAGATCTTTGATTCGTGGGGTGGTATGCTTTCGCCTGTAGATTATCAGGAGTTTTCTTGGCAATACATTCAACAAATTATTGATGCCTTAAAGGATAGTGCTCCAGTAATCGTATTTGGAAAAGGGTGTTGGTTTGCTTTAGGAGAAATGGCGAACTCAGGTGCTGCTGCATTAGGGGTAGATTGGACATGCTCTGCTAAAAATGCCAGATATCTTACAGGTGGAAAAATTACTTTACAAGGGAATTTTGATCCTGCACGATTGCTATCGCCTCCTTCAGAAATAAAAAAGATGGTTAATCAAATGATCAATGAATTTGGAAAAGATAGGTATGTGGTAAATCTCGGCCACGGAATTTTACCCAATATACCTTTAGAGAATGCAAAAGCATTTGTAAATGCTGTAAAAGAATATAAAGGATGACCGGAACGGAAGCCTTTACCATTGACATTATGGTCCAGGAAGATGCTCCTGCCCTTTGCACTTTAATGGTATCCAACTCAGAAAGGTTCAGTCGCTATTTTCCTAAAACACTAGCTCAAAACCTGACCGTTGAGGCGTCCAATTCCTTCATTTTGCGGAAAATTGAAGAAATTGAATCAAATGTTGAGTTCACCTACGCCCTCAGGGATTATGGTACAAAAATCGTGGCAGGACTTTTGATTTTAAAGAATCTTGACTGGGATAGGAAACAAGGGGAATTGGCCTATTGTATTGGGTCGAACTTCGAACGAAAAGGCTGGATAACAAAGGCTGTGAAGGAAATGTCCAACTACGCTTTTAAAGATTTACAATTAAAGACACTGCAGATAATTGTACATAAGAGCAATAAAGCAAGTACTAAGGTTGCCGAAAAATGTGGATTTACTTGGCAGAAAATATTGGAGAAGGCACATACGCCTCCTAATGAGGCAGCATTGGACATGGAACTATATGAACTATATACATGAAGGATCAATTCTATAACTATATTCAACAATTGCAGGACCGTATCACCTCCAATTTGGAAGAATTGGATGGTACAGCCAAATTCCATGAAGACCTATGGAAACATCCTGAGGGTGGCGGAGGTCGTTCCCGTGTAATTGAAAATGGGAAGGTTTTCGAAAAAGGAGGTGTAAATATTTCGGCCGTACATGGCGAACTTCCCAAAAGTATGCAGAACTATTTTGGGGTTGACGATGCCGATTTTTTTGCCTGTGGCCTTAGCTTGGTGCTACATCCAAAAAACCCAATGGTTCCAACGGTCCATGCCAATTGGCGCTATTTCGAGATGTATGACAAAGAAGGTAACCTCATGGATAAATGGTTTGGTGGCGGACAAGATTTAACACCTTATTATTTGTTTGATGAAGACGCAGTACATTTTCACAGTGTTTGTAAGCAGGCTTGCGATGCCTATAATCCCAAATTTTATGCAGCATATAAAAAGAAATGTGATGATTATTTCTGGAATACCCACCGAAGCGAGGCGCGAGGGCTAGGCGGACTATTTTTTGACTATTGCAAGGCTTCCGAAGAAATGAGTATGCAAGATTGGTATAATTTTGTATGTGAAGTAGGTAACAGTTTTTTAGAGGCTTATGTCCCTATAGTGGAAAAAAGAAAACTTCTTAATTACACCCCAGAACAGAGAGATTGGCAGGAAATCCGAAGAGGACGTTACGTGGAGTTTAATTTGGTGCATGACAAGGGAACCTTATTTGGTCTCAAGACCAATGGCCGTATTGAAAGCATCCTAATGAGTCTGCCCCCTCATGTACAATGGGTATATGATCATCATCCGGTGAAAGGAAGTGAGGAAGAACATTTACTTAATGTATTAAAACAGCCCAAAGATTGGGTCTGAATATTCAATCATTTGCTTTAACTTTAAAACATAAACAAAACAGATGTATCCTTTAAGAAGAAACAGAAGACTACGAAGTAATGAGGCCATTCGGCGTTTGGTTCGTGAAACCATTATAACCCCCGACGATTTTTTGGTGCCCTTATTTGTAGTAGAAGGCAAAAACATTAAGGAAGAAATCCCTTCCATGTCAAATTATTATCGGATGAGTTTGGACAATTTAGAAAAGGAAGTAAAGGAACTTTGGGAAATGGGTCTTTGTGCAGTATTGCTGTTTGTAAAAGTACCGGATAATCTAAAAGACAACAAAGGAACTGAAGCGCTTAACTCCAAAGGACTAATGCAAAGGGCCATTAAAAGCGTTAAAAATACCTGCCCAGATATGTTGGTCATGACTGATGTGGCCCTTGACCCTTACTCCTCCTACGGACACGATGGGATTGTTGAAAATGGAGAAATTTTGAACGACGAAACTACAGAGATTTTGGCAGAAATGAGTGTGTCCCATGCCAAAGCGGGAGCCGATTTCGTTGCCCCAAGTGACATGATGGATGGAAGAATTCTAACCATCCGGGAAGCGCTGGAAGACGAAGGATATATTCATACTGGAATAATGAGCTATAGTGCCAAATATGCAAGTTCTTATTACGGACCATTCCGCGATGCCTTGGATTCCGCACCGGGTTTTGGTGATAAAAAAACTTATCAGATGGATTTTGCAAATCGATTTGAAGCTATTAGGGAAACTGAAATGGATATTGACGAGGGCGCTGATATCGTAATGGTGAAACCAGGACTTTGTTATTTGGATATTGTTCGTGAAATACGAAATGAAGTGGATGTTCCTGTGGCCGTGTATCAAGTAAGTGGTGAATATGCCATGGTGAAGGCGGCAGCTGAAAAAGGGTGGCTGGATCATGATGCGGTAATGATGGAGCAATTAATTGCGATTAAAAGGGCAGGAGCCAATATTATTGCCAGTTATTTTGCAAAGGATGCCATAAAGTTGCTTGGGTAACTATTACAATAGCAATCCTTTAATAAGGAGCTTCCCCTAAGTTCTAATACTGACCACGTCATTTCATCGGACATAAAGTCAATTTATTCATGAAAAACATACTTTTTATACTGATTAGTTTATTAACTTTTTCAATGACCGCACAAGATCCTACAATATCGACATTCCTTGAAAAATGGGAAAACTCAAAAACCTATTTGATACAAATCGCAGAAGCCATGCCTGAAAGCAAATATGGCTACAAACCTACTGAAAGACAGATGAGTTTCGAAGCACAAATGCTTCATATCATGAAAAACATAAATTGGTTGGGTGCCAACTATTTTGATGTTAAAGATGTTCAAGCATCAATTTTGGAAAACCAAAAAGAACGAATTAAACAAAATATCGAAAACTCATTCTCGGAAATAGCATATGTCGTTAAGCATTTGGAGACAAAAGAATTGGTTGTGAAAATTGATTTTTTTACTGGTAAAAAGACCAAACTCCAAATGTTAAATCTATTACAGGATCATGTAACCCATCACCGTGGGCAACTAATTGTTTACCTGAATCTTAATGAAATTGAGCCTCCCAGTTATGTTGGCTGGTAAATGAATTGAAAAAAATACACCTATTTCTCCAAATCATACTGTTCGGAATATTTTTTTATTAGCAGCCCATATTCCCTACCTACAGCATCGATTTAATCCAATATCAAGTCCCTTAATATATACGTTGCCCTTTACAAACCACTAATTGGTTCTTAATTTATTAGTACTTTAGTATTTAAATATTTTCTATGGGCCTACTTATTTTTATCGCTGTCATTTCTATTTTTTTTTCATTTATATGCTCCATTTTGGAGGCAGTTTTACTCAGTATTACCCCAACATTTATCAATCTTAAAAAAAAAGAGAATAAGGCTTATGCCTATACCCTCGAAAAACTGAAAAAAGACGTAGACAAGCCATTGATTGCTATACTCACCCTAAATACCTTGGCACATACGGTAGGGGCAATTTTGGTAGGTGTGCAAGCCAAGGTGGCATATACCGAACTATTTGGGAGTGTCCAAAGAACAGTTTTAGGGGTTAAATTTACGGAAGATGTCATGGTCGGAGTGGTATCTGCGGTAATGACAGTATTAATCTTGGTCGCATCCGAAATTATCCCAAAGACCATAGGAGCTACATTTTGGAAACAACTTGCCAATTTTACAGCAAAATCCTTAAAAATATTGGTCTGGATACTTAAGTGGACAGGGCTCCTATGGGTATTGCAACTATTCACTAGACTAATTGGCAAGCAGAATCAACATGGTAGTATATTAAGCCGGGAAGATTTTTCTGTCATGACCGACATTGCCCATGAAGAAGGTGTATTTCAGGAATCGGAATCCAAGGTAATTAAAAACCTTTTACGCTTTAACGAAGTGATGGCCAAAGATATAATGACCCCTAGAACGGTTATTAAAGCTGCACCTGAAAATATGAGTATCAAAAAGTTCTTTGAGGCAAACCGCAAACTTCGATTTTCAAGGATTCCGGTATATCATGAAAATGTGGATAACATTACGGGATTTGTGTTGAAAGACAATATTCTGGAAGAAATGATTGATGAAAACGGTGACGTTAGCCTGGCTTCCATTAAAAGGGATATTTTGATCACTAATCGGAACACTCCAATTCCCCAATTGTTTGAAACCTTAATCGCTAAACGGGAACATATATCTCTTGTGGTAGATGAATATGGAACTGTGAGCGGACTGGTCACCATGGAGGATGTTATTGAAACCTTGTTAGGGCTTGAAATAATGGACGAAAGCGATAATGTAGAAGACTTACAGCTATTGGCCCGAAAAAATTGGGAAACAAGGGCAAAACGATTGGGTATAATTGAAGAAAACTCTAAAAAAAGTGATTAGATTACTTAATGGTAATTGTACAGAAAACAGGTTAATGGGTTTCTCAAAACATTATTGTTTGATAAAATAAGTAGGCACAAAATTTAATTCTATGTTATCGAGCAATGCTCCTTGATCGGAAATAATAAGTACACCACCTTCCAAAATATTACTGTCTGAGCTATTGGCATAACCCATTAGAAAACTGCTGCTACTTAGATCATAACCAAAAGCCGTTAGGTCAATATTAATTTGCATTTCTTGCTCCACTTGCATTACAATTGAAAGCATATCCAATATTCTATTTTGTTTGGAATTAAATTCATAGACCGCAGGTCCAAAAGGCACCGACGACGGTTGTGAATAAAAATTGAGATAGTACAATTTCTCGTTTATGAAATATGCCTGTAATGGTCCGGGATCAAAGAATCGATTAATTGAAAATGTGTCTTCCTCCACAATCTCAAATGTCTCAATATCATAAACCGTATATCTATAATTAGCATCGTTATTCCCTTGGAAAATGACGATATCACCCATTTTGTTTATTAAAATACTTGGAATAGAATTGCCAAAATCCAATGTATTAAGAATAGTGTTGTTTTCAGTATCCATTATTGCCGTATGATAATTGTTGCCTACATCTAAATACACCACAAGTAGTCTCTCCCGAAAGTATATGGGATCATAGACGTTTTGAAGATTAGATTCCACCATTAGTTCTGTTTCCTCATTTGTGGTAAGATCAATAGTTCTAATCCCAAAATCCGTGGACCCACTAGGGCTAAAGAACCCCAAAAAAAGCTGGTTTTCAGAATTGGTCCCCCATAATAGGGATCTCTCTTGGGAAACCGTATAAAAATTATCCAAAGATTGGCTTTCTCCTGTAATCAGATTCCTCTGAATGGCGGAGAAACTTCCTGAAGAAAAGCTAAAGAATGTTAATAAATCGGCTACTTGCCTTAAAGTAAGGTATTGTCTGTTGACAAGGTTTTCCTCGGTTAAGTTGATTGTTTCCCCTTGTTCCTGAGAGGCATTGTATTTGTACAGGAATATATTTTCCAAATCTTCCCCAATTGCCATAAAATCGGAAATCTTTGGGGCAGATTCCAAATCAGACGGATTATCATCTTTGGAACAGCCAAGCAAGAGCCATCCGATGATCAACAACCAAAACGGGTTTTTTAATCTCATGCAACTTTTTCTTTAAAATTACATATTATCCATGACAGGGTATTCGAAAAAGATGATTTATGCACAGTTACGGCCAACTATACATCTCTAATATTGTTTGTATATTTAAATTAGTTAATCCTAAAATGAAACTATAATCTTTTAAATAACCACTATAAAAGCTTTTGTTAGTATTTAAACTTATCCGATATGCTACAGAAAATTAACTTGGAACACATACTGTTTTTAGACATTGAAACCGTACCCGAAGAAGAACATTTTGAAGAATTGAATAATGACAAGCAAGAACTATGGGAGTTAAAGTCACAGTATCAACGCAAGGATGAAATCAGCGCCAAGGAATTCTATGATAGGGCCGGGATTTGGGCCGAATTCGGAAAAATTATCTGCATCTCTGTGGGTTATTTTAATTTCAAGGGAGATGTAAGAAAATTTAGGGTTACTACCTTTCACGGAGACGAAACAAAATTGTTAGAAGAATTTAAATCCCTACTTGATACGCATTTTAACCATCCAAAATATGTGTTATGTGCCCATAACGGCAAAGAATTTGACTTTCCCTACATTGCCCGTAGAATGATTATTCATCGTGTGGACTTGCCTTCCAAGCTAGATCTATTTGGGAAAAAACCTTGGGAAGTCCCCCATTTGGACACCATGGAACTATGGAAATTTGGTGACTATAAACATTATACCTCCTTAAAATTAATGGCAAATGTGCTCGGAATTCCCTCACCAAAAGAAGATATAGACGGGAGCATGGTAAAAGATGTATACTATCAGGAAAAGGACATTGATAGGATCATTAAATATTGTGAGTTGGACGTTCTTACCACTGCTCAAGTTTTTCTGCGATTAAGGAATGAAGAATTATTACAGAAAGATGAAATCCTTAAGATTTAACCTTTATAAAATTTCATGGATTTAATACCATTTAAATCCTGTACCATAATGATATAGAGTCCAGAGGACAGTTGTGTAACATCAATTTCGGCATCATTTGCTTTTCCCTCCTTAATAACGATCCCCATAGTGGTCACAATACTATAGATCGCCTTATCAGATAAATTCCCATCAAGATTAATTTTTTCCACAGCAGGATTGGGAAATACCGAAAAATTCACCGTTTGGTTATCTGAAAATTCCACATATGTGATGGGTGCTTCAAGTTCTGTATCTAACCCCATAAATATAAAAGGAATTATTGAAGTATACTCAGATGTAACATTTTCCGTGCAAAATGATCTTAATCTTACTTCATAATTGGTTTGCTGCATCAAGTTTTCAATAACCATGGTGCTGTCATAAGTATAAGAAGTAGTCCATTCGGTTGTATTTTCGTTCCTATACTGAATCTCAAAAAGCGTATCGAGAAGCGGTTCCCATTCCAATGTAATCGTTTCCTCGCTTGGTTCTTTTATAATTACTTCCGAAGGAACAAGAGGATTACATTGGGAAAGAGCAATACCAGAAATAACAATTGAAAAGTTTTGGGTTTGTGCCTTTAAAAGTCCTTTATGGCTAACTGTAATCGTATATTCTCCAGAGGCATTATCAATTTCAATTTTTTCAAAAGGGTCCACACGATTATCCCCTTTGGTAGCAGATGAAGATGCATTCGCCGCATTCAATTTCCATGGATAATACGTTTTTCCTCCTGAGGAAATTCGTATGTCCAAATCGTTTACCAAGGCAGGAGTGATATCATTTAATACTCCTCTGTTTATATATTCCGATGCTGGATCGGTCCAAGATATAGAAGCTATAAGTGGTTCATTATCTCTTGCATTTACGGTTACCGTATATATTTCGTCTTCAGCCAAACTTTCCTCCGATATAAGTGAACTATAATCGTTGTTCACCAATACTTCCGCTGCTCTTTTGGTATTCATCACTCCCCAACCCATTTTATAGTCTGGGCCTAACTCATTTACATCATCAGCAGTGTGTAGTACCAACCCCTTAAGAGTGGCGGCCTTCATATAGGATTCGTTCAAACTCTCATAGTATTGTTGCAACAATAACATGGAACCTGTTATTCCCGGGGTAGCCATTGAAGTTCCACTTGAACTACTGTAGCTTTTGGTTCCGGTAGAATTCGTAGAATAGATATTGGACCCCATTCCGGCGATATCTGGCTTGATACGACCATCATCAACTGGGCCAAAACTACTATAATTGGTTACCGATGCGTTCTGTAAATTTCCATTATTGTCAATAGAGGTATCCGCTGCCGCTACGGTTATTCCATTTTTAGAAGCTGCAAATCCCAGAATTAAATCAAACCCATCGGCAGCATTCCCATGTATTGGAGAATCATTGTCCCTTAAATTCTGCGAATTTCCCGTGGCTGTCACCATTAAGTAATAAGGGGCATTAAACATGATATTATCCCAATCCTGTGAAACTCTGATATAAGAACCAAAATACCAATCGGGTACACGATCGGTCTTTATTCCATAAGAATGGTTGGACAATAAAAGTCCGTTTGCAGCTGCTTCGGAAGCTTCAATTTTATCCCTTGTCCAATCACTTGTTGTAGCACTTGCTTTGTGTGCGACGCCCTTTGCGCTTTTCTTTATACCCGAGGCAATTAATGTGCCAGTAACCATGGTTGCATGGGTACTTGTTTCGATGGCATTATCGGCTATATTAACTCGATTGTCAAATTCTTGATGTGATGTAAGTGCTATTCCAGCATCCCACACACCCACATGCATACCTTCACCGTTAATTCCCAAATTAAGCAGCCCATCGGAATAAAGCGTATTGGCCCTCGATACATTGCTCACATTATCATTAAAGGTAGTATAGTAAATTGGAGTGCCATCTGGGCCAACATCCTGAAGTTCAGCATAGTTTCCATTGGGCAATGTTTCGGAAATTTTCCAGCCGTTTGCTTTGGCTAAACTCAATACCCTGGTTCTTTTTGTAGTGAAGTCTTTCTTAAAATTTGTTGTAACCGATTTAATTTTGGAAGTACCGTATGATTCTTTAATTTTTTGCAACTGTATTTCGGATTGACCGTAAGAAAGGGCTGTGGTCAAAAATATAAGCGAAAAGATTGCAGTCGCAAATACCTTACTATTTTTTGGTATTTTGTAGTCCATAACTATAGGTTAAGAAAGATTTGGACTACAAATATAAAATATTTAACAAAAATATCGATAAAAAACACATATTTTCGATGAAATGCACAATTATATGTGAATTCTCCCAATAATTCCTACAATTATTGTTTGGATGAGCCCAAAAATTGCCCTTAAAAGGCACTTTCGAAGACTACCTAAAGTGTTATATATTAAATTTTAACTGGATATAGATAGGAAAATGGTCACTATAGCCCCCTAAATATTTTCGACCGGCAAAGGTTCTAAATGGAGTCCCCGCATATTTTCCTTGCCATTCGGTCAAGAAGCGTTCATCAAAAATATTGGCATGGGCAAAGCTGTGGGTACCCTTTTCGTAATTGAAGAAATTATGGGAAACGATAATCTGGTCAAAAAGACTCCATTTTGCCCTATAGTTTGCACTTCCCCTTACCGGAGAAAGGATTTTTTCCATAGGGTTATATAGAGATTTGGTCTACATAAGTTTTTGTATGCTTTCCGATGAGGGGTCATCGTTAAAATCACCCATAACAATATAATTAGGGTTCTTATGCTTAACTTCTATTTTTGCCATAAAGTCATTTATGGTTTCCGCTGCCTTTATTCTTTTATGGTCTGTTTCAATGCCTCCCTGTCTTTTGGAAGGCCAATGATTTACAAAAACATGTACTTCTTCCCCATTTAATTTACCATACACGTATAATATGTCCCTAGTAGTATCTCTTTCGCCTGCCGGGGTATACAACAACAAGGTTATCGGTTCGGTATTCAGCACCTCAAAATATTCTTTATGATAGATCAATGCCGTGTCTATCCCCCTTTCATCTGGGGAGTCATGGTGAATATAATCATAAGCTGTTTTTCTAAGAGGTGCAAAGGAAATTAGGTCTTTAACCACAGCTTCATTTTCAACTTCAGCCACGCCTATTAATGAGGGGGGTCTTTGTGAAGATCTATGGCCTATACCCGAAATCGTCTTGGACAATTTATACAATTTTTTTCTGTACCTTCTTGTTGACCATTTTTTAAATCCATCCGGAACAAAGTCATCATCCAAAGTTTTTGGGTTATCTTTCGTATCAAACAGGTTTTCTAAATTATAGAAAACAATTGTATGTAGGTTGTTGTCCTACTTTCTATTTAAAAATGAAAAAATCATACCTCAATTGGGTTAGGAAGTTAAAAATACAAAAATAGCTTAGCTAGTATTGATTAGATTTGCACTTTAAATTGACGTATGCTAGAGAAAAAAGTCATTGAATACGAGAAAGTCGTTCTTATCGGAGTCATTAATAGAGAGCAAAACGAAGAAAAGGTAAAGGAATATCTGGATGAACTGGAATTTCTTACCTATACTGCCGGTGGTGAGGTTTTTAAGCGTTTTGTACAACGCGTTGATGTGCCCAATCCTAAAACCTATATCGGTAGCGGTAAGATGAAAGATGTAGAGGCCTATGTGGATGAACATGAAATTGGATCGGTAATATTTGACGACGAACTTTCCCCAGGACAACAGCGTAACATTGAAAAACAATTGCGGTGTAAAGTTTTGGATCGTACCAGTCTTATCCTTGATATTTTTGCACAACGGGCACAGACCAGTTATTCACGCACCCAAGTAGAGTTGGCCCAATACGAGTATTTATTACCTCGACTAACTGGGCTATGGACTCACTTGGAGCGCCAGAAAGGGGGTATTGGAATGCGTGGTCCTGGAGAAACCGAAATTGAAACGGACAGGCGTATTGTTAGAGACCGGATTTCGTTGCTCAAGAAAAAGCTTACTAAAATTGATAGGCAGATGGAAACCCAACGTGGCAATCGAGGCGCATTGGTCCGGGTAGCATTGGTAGGCTATACCAACGTAGGAAAGTCAACTTTAATGAATGTTGTCAGTAAAAGTGATGTATTCGCAGAAAACAAGCTATTTGCCACACTGGACACAACCGTTCGCAAAGTAGTAATCGGCAACTTGCCCTTTCTGTTAAGTGATACCGTTGGGTTTATCCGCAAACTTCCTACTCAATTGGTAGAGAGCTTTAAGAGTACCTTGGACGAGGTCCGTGAAGCCGATCTTTTATTGCATGTTGTAGATATTTCGCATCCCAACTTTGAGGATCATATAGATTCTGTCCACAAAATTCTGGGGGAAATAAACAGTGCGGACAAAAAAACGATTATGGTATTCAACAAAATCGACCAATATTCACACGATACTATTGATGATGATGATTTGGTGACTGAAAAAACTAAAAAACATTTCACTATAGAAGAGTGGAAACAAACCTGGATGCAAAAGCTAGGGAACAAGGTCCTTTTCATTTCCGCCTTGAACAAGGAGAATCTTGATGAATTCCGAAAAATGATATATAATGAGGTTCGGGATATACATATTACACGATTTCCTTACAATAATTTTCTATATCCGGAACATTTGGATAAGTACTGATCTATATTATGAGTAACAAATCCTTGCCTTTCATCGGAAGAAATGAACCGTTGGTTTTTTTCACAACAATTTAGGGCCAGTTCACAACATAAATTTAGTGTTTCCGATTGTTGGATCTATATTTACAGTGTAATTAAGTGAGAGTTTATCCCCAAATTAAGCAACTACTTAATCATTAAAGTGCTCTCCCGATAATTATTGGGACCCCAAATCGGCACTTGACCTAAAAAGCTAAGAATTAAAATTAAAGCTAAATTTTACCAACCCTACTTAACTAAAAAAAGCCCTAACAGAAATGTCAGGGCTTTTTTATTGGATATTTTTCTTGTTCTTATAAAGAATAGCTTAACCCGAACAACCAGTACGTTTGTAAATCATTATCCACAGAGTCAAATGTTGCTCCAGTGTCCCCCAAGGTGTTTACCGCATAATTAAGCGCCTCCTGTCTGTTACTCCTTAGTCCAAAATCAAAACCTACCCCCACTTTGCCGAATGCCGTGTACCCAAAGGAATTTGTCCATGTCCAGTTTGAAAAGTCCGAACTTTTATAACTGTTAAACATGGAAAAGTTGGACTTAAAATTCACATCTCCCAACTGCTTGGTGTAATCCGCTACTATTTTGAGACCGCCCGAAGAATCGAAAATAGTGTCTTCTTTACTAAAAACAACATTATAGTTGAAGGGATGAAATACTACGACCATATCCGGGATTGGGGTCCAAGTGGCTCCAACTCCAAAATCCAAATACCCAGGGTCATTTATGTTGCTCAAAATTGTGGTTCTATATTCCACTAGACCAGAAATCGCAAATTTTTCACTTAACTTTTGTCCATACAAAGATGAGATATTGAATACATCTGTTGCCTCTTTGAAACTGTCATCATCAGTTGGATCATCCTTATCATTAAATTTCACCCATGATAAATTTACATTGGCAGCATTTAGCCAGAAAAATTTCTCTTGTTTAAGATTCGCAAAGGCATTAACGGTAAACCCAATATTCCCAGCAGAATTATTGGGAGTTCCCTGGGAATACCAATTATTAAACCCAGATATGGTTCCTCCAATAGTGCCAAAAGCCCCCTTTTTCCAACCAGGTAAAGCATCGATCTTTGCCTGTAAAGCATCCACTCTTCCCTGAATAGCCGTAACAGAATCCTTTTTAGGGGCCTGTTCAGCCTTTAATTCTTCTAAAGTTTGCGCATAGGCAGATGTTAAAGTAAACATCGCTGCTAGCGCAAATACCAAGTTCTTCAAGATGGTTAATGTTTAAGTGTTCAAGAGTGAATTTACAAAATGTAGTCTATAAGCCTACACAATTATGGCCTTTTGAATAGCGGAACCGAGGAACAGGCCTCTCCATACATTACACTTTTGGCCACTGCTTGAATTTTAGAAGTAATTAAAAAATAGGCGTTGGCAGGGACAGGTTTATTACTACATCCTTTAATGATAACGGGCTTATTTTGAAAGCTAGAAACATCAAGACTTTCTATTATGGATTGATAGATAGAGGACTCTAATTGCTCCAAATCGCCAATTACGGCTTTCATGGCATAGGGTTGCAACCTGGTAGCGATCAACATATAAGCCCAACCTGGAACAATGGCTTCCGTAGAACAATACAGTGCAACATAATCATCTTGGTATTGTGTCCAATCATGTTCTGATACATACGTCCTAAATGCTACTTCTTTTAGAATTATGCCTTCAAATAACCAATCTTTTATGTCCAAAGAAACCCTTCTCCCTTCAGGATAGTAATCCTCGAGATCAAAAGTGACCAGTTTGCTCTGGGCCACCCTATTGATTATGGGTTCGGATTTATTGTCTAGGTTATCG
>CAXMOE010000010.1:28728-29060 GCA_964194835.1 uncultured Flavobacteriaceae bacterium
ATAAATAAAACATTGTCAGTTCTTTAAACTCTTATCCATCAATTACAATAATCCCAGTTCTAATTTTGCCTCCTCGCTCATAAGATCCTGAGTCCATGGTGGATCGAACGTAATTTCAACCTCCGCATTATTTACCGCATTCAAGGATTTTACTTTTTCCTCAACCTCAACAGGTAAAGTTTCTGCGACTGGGCAATTGGGTGATGTTAATGTCATTAATATTTTAACGTCATTGTCCTCATTCACGAAAACATCATAAATCAACCCCAACTCGTAGATATCCACCGGGATTTCCGGGTCATAAATAGATTTAAGGACCTTAACTATTTTCT
>CAXMOE010000011.1:0-16723 GCA_964194835.1 uncultured Flavobacteriaceae bacterium
GAGATTAATTGGGAAAAATGGAAAGCAATGAAATAAATACTGGCTACAACAATGTATAAAGGACATTAAAACGGCCCTTTATACTAACCGTTGTAGCACATTCAGCTAAAGCTGACTTTTGTTGCTTCGTGCCAAGGCACTCCTACCCCAAAAGAAATGTGCTACAACGACCTGCTAAACCAAATTGGTTATAGAGCATCTATTTGATTACAGCTTTAACTGGACTTCGAGTCTAAACGATGCCACAACAGGAGCTAAAAGCAATTTGGCACGGCAATTTATACTCCCAATAACGCAAAATCGACAAGATACGACCCGCCATGGCGGGGCTTCTTGGCAAACTATGGACCGAGATTAGAAGGAAGTCCAAATTCTCGGAACATAGTTAAACGATTTTACTATATTTCCGTAGAAATCACCGAACTGCGTTTAGCAGGTCGTTAGCCTTCATTATGACCAACCAAAGCGACATCTATTACTCTCTACAATGTGTACATATCCCTTCCTGTTGGCCCGAGTTTCACACTCAACTTAGGTTAAGTACAAGCATGATTATCGCGCCAGCGAATGTTTAGAGAAATACTGAATAGTTTATAACGATAATTACAGAGAATTGTAATTAAAGTCGTATCTTACTAAGACTCTATGCTTTAGCATATTGCTTTTATAGTTTTTTAGATTCTCCCCCTACGCATAAATTACTTTTTTTGCGTGTCCCTAGGCTATACTATACCATCAGTCTGCTGCGACATAAGATTAAATATCTATTTATTAATCTAAACATCCACATTATGAAAAAAAATGTTTTTATTTTGTCAATCATGGCATTGATGGTCTTTAGTTGTGATAAAGAATCAACAACAACAATGGAACCAATCGATGGGCTGTCTTCAACGGATGCAAAGGCATCAGTTAATGCGACCTATGGTTATTTATCTTTCTCTCAAGCAGTCGCAAGCAACGGGCACACTATGTATGTGCAATCTGATAATGTAGATCCGTTTTTTGCAGCTTTCCCGAATGGAGTTGCTGGAGGTAATACGCTAAGCATACATCCTAAGACGGTCCAAGGAAGCGGTGTTTTCTTCCATGACGATGAAAACGGCAACCCTGTGGCTTCGGGTACCTGGACAGCAAAAGAACTCCTGAGTTATAAGAACTATGGCCCCGCGGGAGACCCCAGTTTTCCATTTGCTGATGGTAGGGCCGGCTTTGCCAACATTCTAGTTCATATGGTGGCCGATGGAGGGGCGGAATTTGACGCCATTCTCCGGATACGATGCCTCTTGCCTGGCAACGATTCTACACCTTCAAGTTGGGTTGAAGGTATACGTATTACCGTGCAAAAGGGGCTAAACTTCAACAAGACCGTTCCTGGAGGAGGTACGTTATTTCTTGATTTGAATTAGATGATCCCTCTATATATACAAACCACAAAAGCCTTGGAGTATATACTTTAAGGCTTTTTGTGTTAGTACAATTGTTGTTCTGTCATTCCCCGCCACCGCTCGTTTGTAACGAGTGGCATCACACACCTACACCAACCACTACTACTTCAGAGACGGTTTGATGCGGAGGGTTTAATTATACGTTTTACTTTTGGTAGTAATAGAGTAGGGGATTATATGTACAAATAATTATCAGCTCTCCAACAACCCTAAAAATGAAGTTATTTCCTTAAAATAGAGATCGGGTTGATCCAGCCATCCATAGTGTCCGCATTTTTTTAGGATTACAATTTTCGAATTTTTGAAAACCCTATCCGCTTTGTCCGCAATGTCCTTCCCGATGATATCTTGTTCTCCTTGAATAATTAGTACGGGGTTTTGGAATTGACTTAGTTTTTGTGCACAATCAAAATCTATCTTTCTCATGTTTTGAAAAACAAGTTCATTAACCCTCGAATTTCCTTCCGTTAATCTTTGCGCAACTATTGGCACATTGGATTTATCATAGAGGTAAGCAGGAGCAAGGTATTTCCCCCTCTGCAACCGAGCATAAAAAGTGGTGTCGTTATTTGCAATTTTTGCATTCCAATAATTTAAAGAATCTCGCTCTGAAGTTGTAAGTCTAGATCTTAAGCTCAGGGTAGAGAATAGTTCCATATCTATACCACCAGATGAAGATAAAATCAGACCTTTGGTTCTTTCCGGAAAATTAGCTGCATAGTAGGAGGCAAGCATACCTCCAAAAGAATGCCCCATTACGATCCATTTATCTATATGTAAATGTTTCCGGAGAAGTTCTATATCCTCTACCATTAGATCCATGGTGATTGTATTGGTGTTAACAGCACCTAACCTGGATTGCCCTGTTCCCCGCTGATCATAGATTATGGCAGTATTGTTTTTTCCAAGAGTTTTGGCCATAGGAATGAATCCTTCACTATGCATTCCTGGCCCCCCGTTAATGATCAAAACAGGTTCACCTTCTCCATAAGTTTTAAAATGTATAATAGCATCACCCGATACAATATTTTGTATCTGTTGGGAGTGAATGGAGACCAACCCTGCAATTGTAAACAAAAAGGTTAAACCTATTTTTATTTTACAGAATTTTATTTTTCCCATCTGCTTTAATATAAAATGGAACTGCTATATCATAATCGCCTTCTTTTGTGAAAGAAGCGGAAAAATAACCTTCCAAGATGTTTTCGGTGATCAAGATATTAATATTTCCGCTAGATGTCTCTAATTGTTTTGTGATCGGGTTTTTTAGGCGCAATGTAACTCCACCTCTAATAATTGACTGATGATCTATAGTGGCATATTTTATAGGCTGCCATTCGCCTTTGTCCATGGATACATATAAACTGTCATTTTTATGGAAAAGTTCAATATGATTTTCGTTTTCACCAGATTGTATTTTTCCTTCCCATGTACTGAATTTGGTATTGAGCGTCTCCAATCCAACTGCATCTGCTGCCTCATAGGCTTGCATTTTGGCAAATGCTTTTTCTGCAAATCCTGGAACCAATACGTCAGAAATCTTAATCGCCATTATATCTGCGGAACTTTCATAATCCCTGTTTGCAAGACAGATAACGGCGATATTGTGTTCTGGAATTATCGTTAAATTGGAATTCGCAGTGTTTGGAAAGCTTCCATTGCTTACCAACCAAGTCATATTATTATCCAAGGGGATAGAGCCCCAGCCCAATGCAGTAAGGGTAGTGGGATAAATTTTATCATAATGCAATTTGTTCAAGGTTGCGAATGAAATAAGGGAATTATCTGTTTCGTTCAAATGGAGGCGTGCATATAATATTAGGTCACTTAAAGATGAATAAACCCCTGCCCCTCCTGAAGGATAAAATTTCGGTGAAAACATATTACCTTCCTTTGACTCAATATTTTTGTCCATGATTGTCCGTTCAGGTTCAACAAAACTATTTTTCATCGTCAGAGGATCAAAAAGTATGTCTTTTATCGCAAGTTCATATGGCTTGTTGGTTACTTCCTCTATAACAGCTTCTATAATCCCATATGAATAATTGGAGTATTCATAGATTCCCTTTGGAAACACGGCCATACCATAATGTTGTAACAAACTATCGTTGGTTAAAGAGGTATAAGGACTTTGGTTATCAAAAAATATCCAACCATGGGGAATTCCTGCGGTCATGTTCAACAGCTCTCTTATTGTAACACTATCCCGTGCGTAATGTTTTAAGGAATTGGGAAGATATTTTTCAATCTTATCGTCCAAAGAAATATGCCCCTTCTCAACAAGTTTCAACAATACTGTTGCACTCATTGATTTGGTCAAAGATGCAATGGGATATTGCGCATCGGAGGAAATTGAAACGGAGGTAGTGTCCTTTTCATGTTTAAAAGATTCGTGCCACATGACATTACCATTTTGTAATACCGCAACGGAAAAAGAAGGCGTCTTTTCTTCTTTTACAAGTTGAATAATTTCATTACGGACCGAATCAAAGGCCATAGGTGGTGCAATTGCGACCGGTTCTTGGTCAACTGGTTGACAAGAGTTAAAAACAATAACTGCAAATAGCAGTATTTTTCCTATTATACCTGTTTGTCCTCTTTTCATCATTTCCTTCTTTTATATGTGGTTACATTACTCTTTAAAGTACTCCTCTTTATAGGATGCACCAAGTTCCTTGGTCAATAACAGTATTTCCGGCTTGTCCTTTCTTAACAATACTTGCCAATCATTAAAAACCTCCCAAGCCTCATTTTTATAAATGGCGTCACCATAGGCGGCCATTAGTTTTTTTCGGATACGGTCTTCTTCTCCCTTTCCAGTTAGAATCCATACCATATTCAGTTTATTATCCCCAAACCGTGCCTCAATTTTCCTGGGGAATCCGGCATAGTCCACACCAAAGCAATTTATCTGAGTCTGGGCATTGGGATCGGACCCATCCAATTCTTCCACATTCATTATGGCGCTATTCGCTTTTAACAAAGGCGTCAATTCGTCTATATGCCCCCCCATGCTGATAAAATCCGGTACTTTCCCAGATTGACTGTATCCCAGATCTACAACTTTACTTGAAGTTAAATATGGATTTTCCCATGTAAACAAATTTGGGTGTACAGATTCTTCGGTGAGCATCCACACCTTATCTTTTTCTACATTGGCAAATAATAACTCAGAGAAAAAGACGGTATAATCCATATAGATATCTGCAGTATCTTTTCTGGATTCTATCAAACTTTTAACAGCATTTCCTGTAGCTTCAATATAGGTAAGCTTGTCATCAGCAAAGGTAAAGGCCACCTTGGCTATGTTACCCTCCTTGGTCATAACATTGTTACAGATAAGATGTTCCTCTTTAACTTTTGCTAAAGGAAAACTTGGGTTGTCTATTGCAATGACATTGGTGGTTTTACTTATCTGGTTGACTTTTTGTAGAACGGTTTGCAGGGATTCATCAAAACGTACCCCGTTGAAAACAGTTTCTACCTGGGCAAATAGTGTAAATGGAATTACAATCAAGATTAGGGCCCCAAGCCTATTTTTTGTATTCAGGTTCATAGTATTCATTAGTTTAATAAAGGATGACTTAATTCATCGTTTGTTACACCAAAAAACAAAGAAAGAATGATTCGATAGCTTGACTTATTGCTCCATACTATATCATCTTACATAAATATAATGATTGTTTTCAATGAATTAATCCTCCTATTGCCCAGTCTCTTCAAAATAAATTAACTCGTTTACCCGAACCCTATTAACGTTAAAATCATTTCCGCACACCCGTAGACAGATTAAATGTCATTTGGACGGTTATTCTCCACATTGGTTTAAATTGGCCGCAAGTTTGTCATTCACATTAAAATAAATAGGTATGAAGACATTACTACTTTTTAAAGACATTTATCATGAGGGTTTCAGGAACTTGGGCAGTTTAATAGTAGAAAACTATTTCAAGGCTTTTGCTTGGTTCAGTTTCATTATGTTTGCCGTAGTCATGTATGCTTTTATTTTTAGGATAATTACAGGATTTGCTTTCGATTAAATATTCTGTTCAACTTAAATAGCGATAAGATGAAAGGAAAAACTGTATTTATCGAAATACTAATAGTTCTGGGTTGTTTAATGGCCTCCTTTAGTTTGGTTATCATAACCAAGGTTATGGCGACAATTTAAAGACAGATGAAAAAGCTTGTTTGCCAATACTTTATATGAAGGAATAGCAATTTTTAAGCATTTTCGAGGACTGGATAAGTTAGGCTTGAATTACCAAGGGAAGCAGAAAAATTACAGATAGTTTATGGCTGTGTTCTACCGGTTAGATATCTTTCCCTAATTAGATTAATATGATGTAGTTCGTGGCCTGCGATATGATATCCCAAGGCCCGTACACTTGTATTATTCCCATTTGCCATACCTATCCGTAGAAGGGCATCTTTGGAAAACCCATTAAACAGGGAAATTGTAGACCTCCGTACCACTTCATATTCGGCCATAATGTTATCTATGTCCCGATTATGTGCATCCGAATATTTGGTATAGTCGTTTTGCTCAAAACCGGGAAGGTTGGTCTTGTCGTTCCTAGCAAATGCAAGTGCCCTGTAGGCATAGATCCGTTCATCGTCTATAATATGTACAAGTACTTCCTTTATGGTCCATTTGTCTTCAGCATACCTAGAATTTAGTTCTTCGTCGGATAAGGACGCAACAAGTTCCTTTGTTAGCTGCAAGTTCTGCCCCAATTGTTGCAATAGACCACCCTCTTTGTCAAGAAATTTCATATACATTTCTGCATATGCAGGATATTCAGATTGGGATGGAAAATCTATTGTGTTGTTCATAGAAATTAAGACTTCGATTTAAGCTTATATGCAAAAGAAGTCATTTAACCGGACCTTGCTAAATTGGGCGATATGTTTTTAACTACTTGGTAATTAGCTTGGGGACCGAAACAAATCAATGGGTCTAGTGCTGCATAAGCGCTTGTGCAATGGCTTGCTCAGCAAGCGGCCCCATTACTTTATAACCAGCCTTATTTGGATGTACCCCGTCATCTCCCAAAGAGGATTTTAATCCGTTTCGTCCGTCCACCATGGCCGTAAAATAATCCAAATATATCAGGTGATGCAGATCTGCATAGGTCTTGACCATTTGGTTAAGGGTCACAATTTTTTCTGCGGGTTCCAGGCCCGGTTGCCACGAGTAGTCAAAAACGGGCAAAACTGAAGAAAGAACGACCTGTATGTCATTCGCTTTGGCCAGTTCTGCCATCGAAAAAATGTTATCTGCAATCATTTCAAGGGTAGAAGGGCCGGTATTGCCTGCAATATCATTGGTTCCCGCCAAGATGACTACAACCTTGGGCTGCAGATCAATGACATCTTGCCGAAACCGCACCAACATTTGTGGTGTGGTCTGTCCGCTTATGCCACGGTTAACATATGGTTTGTCCTTAAAAAATTCCGGATGTAGATTGCTCCATCCTTCCGTAATGGAGTTGCCCATGAATACAACTCGGTTTTCACCCTCAACAGGTAATTCCAAGGAGGCATTTTGGTCTTTAAATCGTTCAAGGTTCGCCCAATCCTGGGCCTCTATGGATATGGTCATAAGTAAAAAGAATAATATGCAGAAAACAGATTTTAAGATTCTCATTAGGCTATTTTTTAAATTACATTGTGTTATTGCGCATCAATTTTGGAATTCTCGTTCCATGGACATTTGAAACTAATCCAAATTTTTAACAGCCGTACCCGTGATTTTAATTTTTCCACCAAAGGGCAAAGCTTCCGCCTGATATATTGTCCGTGCAGGGCGTTTATCTTCAGGAAACAATTCCATATACAATTGGTTGATTTCGGGCAGATGGACTATATCATCAAAGGCTATGTCGATAAAAACAATATCCTCTTTATGGAATCCAGCACTTATTAATGCTGCAAAAAAGTTTGAAAACGCAAGCTGTGCTTCCTCCAGAGCACTTCCCGAGACGTAGTTGCCATCTAAGTTTACCGACAATTGTCCGCTAACGAAACACATATTGTTTGCCACTACAGCGTGACTAATGGGGTTGGACCATTTTGGGAGCCCTTCGCCAGCCACAATATATTTTTTACTACCCATTTGGTTTTTTAAAGTTGGTCAACAATTTATTTAAAACAGTGTGCGGGCTATTTTGGGTATAGTGTTAATACTTTGCAGATTTTCCGTTAGCCATGGTTTTACCTATGAAATTACGGAGATCGTTATTGGCCTTTTGCAAATCTTCCCTGCGCAGATACATCATATGTCCACTCCGATACCCATTAAAACTAAACCGGTCTTGTAGTTTTCCACTGGGGTCTATTTGCCACATGGTATATTTGGCATTGAAATATGTGGTTGCACCATCATAATAACCAGATTGAAACATTACATTTAAATATGGGTTTTGGGCCATGGCCTGTCTGAGGTTATCCCGGGTATTGTCATCACTATTGTCCCAAGGGCGAACAGGTCCGAACATATTATATTTTACATCCGTCTTAAATTTCAGTTCTTCCTGTAAATAGTAGTTAATTGCGGGAGTAAATGAATGAAGCCAGGAAGTGAGTTCAGCACTATAATCCGGTTTACCGCCAGACAGCTGCCGGTCTATGCCCAAATATCTGGAGTCCAACCTTCCAATATTATGTCCGCTTTTATCCCTAAGTAATGCCTTCCAGAAGTAATTGGTGGGAACCACTAAATTCTGTTGTAAAATCTCCTTCTCAGTAAGCCCGGAGTAATAGGACATTTTTTTAGCAACCTCGCTCTTCTCGCTCTCACTTATAAATCCACCTTTGGACAGGGCCGGAATCAAGGTATTTATGGTATAGGCTTCCGATTCTGGTAAGATCTCCAAAAGATCTTTCTGTTGTAAGGCGGGGTCCAACGCTTTTTGGTACCACGCTGCAGCCGTATAATAGGGGAGATTTAATGCTGCGGCTACAGGACCATCGTTCTGAATGACTTTATAGTCTGCAGGAGAGACCATGATGACCCCATTTAGATACATCCATTGTTTGTTTTGAAGCTCTAAGGATAGACCGGCAACCCGAGTTCCCCCATAGCTTTCCCCAATGATGTATTTAGGGGAACGCCAGCGGTTATTTCGGGTAACAAAGGTGTTCAGCCATTCAGCCAAATATTTAATATCGGCATTGATTCCAAAGAATTTTTTACGATCCACTTCCTTACCATTTTCGGGAATGGTCCTGGAGTACCCGGTATTGGCTGGGTTTACATACACAATGTCGGTCACATCCAAAACGGAAAACGGATTTTCGCGAACTCCGTAGGGCTGTACAGGATAACCCTCATCATCAATTTTTAGGATTCTTGGACCTGTATAGGCCAAATGCATCCAAACCGATCCTGATCCGGGGCCACCATTAAAAGATATCAATAAGGGTCTAGCAGCCCTGTTTTTAATATTGTTACGGGTATAATAGGTATAATGAAGGGAGGCTATTGGTTTACCAATCGAGTCCCATAAGGGTTGTGTTCCCGTTTTGGCGGTATAGTTTATGGGGGTTCCATTTATCGTGACACTATTCTGTGTGACCACTGTGGTATCCAAAGGCAGGCTGCGTTTTTGTGCTTGACCGAATTGAATAAAACTACAGGTTATAAGAATGGAGAATACGTATTTATGTATCATATCAATGAGATGTTTTCTATTGGCTTAAAAATAAGGAATTAATTGATTTTTATCGCATTATAAGGTTTGTTATCTTTAAGGGTAGACATACAATTTCGGCAAGTATGAAAAAAATATCAAGAAGAACGTTTAATGCTACCCTCACCAAAGGAGTGGGAGGGATGGCACTAATGGGTAATGTGCCCTTGGCATGTGGCATGTCTTCCAAAACGAAAGATGGCGAAAAGTTGGGGGTGGCCTTAGTAGGATTAGGGGCGTATAGTACCTATCAATTGGCGCCCGCACTGCAAGATACCCAATTTTGCTATTTGGCGGGGATCGTGACCGGAACTCCTGCCAAGGAAGGGATTTGGGCACAGAAATACAATATTCCCAAAACCAATATCTACAATTACGACAATTTTGACACTATTGCTAACAACCCGGCCATTGATATTGTGTATGTGGTATTGCCCAACGCAATGCATGCCGAATTTGCAATCCGGGCTGCCAGGGCGGGTAAACATGTTATCTGTGAAAAACCTATGGCAGTCAGTGTCGAGGAATGTGACTCCATGATTGCGGCCTGTGAAAAGGCAGCTGTTAAATTAGGAATTGGGTATCGTTTGCATTCAGAGCCCTATACCAAAGAGGTAAAACGGATGGTGAGGGAGAAAACCTTGGGTTCGGTTCAGTTTGTTTCTTCCGATGCCGCTTATGTTTCACGGTCTTATCCGGGGCAATGGCGGTTAAACAAGACGTTATCAGGTGGAGGTGCTCTTATGAATATGGGCGTATATGCCATTCAGAGCAATATTTATGGAACAGGAGCCAATCCGATTTCAATTACGGCACAGGAGTTCAGTACCAGACCAGAATATTTTAAGGATACCGATGAAACCATTACCGCGCAAATGGAATTTTCGAACGGGGCAGTGGGGAACATGATGACATCCCATAATGCGAGAGCCAATCGGTTATACGCTTCCTGTGAGAACGGGTGGTTTAAGCTAAATCCGGCCAATAATTATGGTCCGTTGCATGGGCTCAGATCAGATGGCACTGAAATAAATTTTCCACATGAAAGTCAGCAAAAGTTGCAAATGGATGATTTTGCCCGACATATTTTGCAAGGTACTCCCAATGTAGCCGCTGGAGAGATGGGCAAACGCGATATGATCATTGTGGAGGCCATTTATAAGTCTATTGCCGAAGGAAACAAAAAAATTGCTCTGGATTTAGGGATTATGGGGCTATAGTATCTAAAATTTTTCAAAAACTCCGAGTCCAAAGAGGGCAAAATCATATTTAACAGGGTCTAATGGATCCAGTGCTCGGAGACTTGTATCCAATTCGATCAAGGCCTTGGCATCGTTCTGTTTACGTGTTAACAGCTTTAATTTGCGGGCCACATTACCCGAATGGACGTCTAGCGGACACGACAATTGGCTGGGTGCTATGTTTTTCCACAGACCAAAGTCAACCCCAGTAGTATTATCCCGAACCATCCACCTTAAAAACATATTAAGGCGTTTTGCAGCTGAACCCTTAAGGGGATCCGAAATATGCTTGGTAGTCCTTTTAGGATGTGGAATTTCGAAAAAGCGTTGTTTAAACCTTGAAATGGCGGGCTGAACTGATTCTTTTTCAGCGTGCGCTGTAAATAGATTTTCCAATCCGTGATGATGTTGATAAACATGTCGTAAACCTCGTATAAAAAACATTAAGTCTTCCCCATTGAAGGTGCGGTGTACAAAGCCGTGAAACCTTTCCAGATCACCTTCCCTATGGTTAATTACAAAATCATAGGGTGAGTGTTCCAAAAGTTCCATCAGTCGGGTAGCATTGTTTATAATACTTTTTCGATTGCCCCAAGCTATGGTCGCAGTTAAAAAAGCACTGATTTCAATATCTTCTTTTTTGGTGAACAAATGTGGAATTTGAATAGGGTCGCTTTCCAAAAATTTGGGATGGTTATACTGCACCACCTTTGCGTCTAAAAATTCCTTGAGTTCATCTGCATTCATTCTAAAGGAATATTTAGAAATTTAACGAGCACAAAGGGTACAACTAGTATAAAGTTATAGGCAGCATGCAGCCCAATTGCCCAAAGCAAACCAAAACGTACACGTATAAAACCCAATAAGGTACCTACACTTAACTGAGGTAGCACTAGTAAAGGTGAAAATAACAAAACGGTACTGTTAATTTCAAAATTGGTGATATGGTAAAAACCAAATATGGCAGTGAAGAGGTAGAAGACGTACTTAAAAAAGGGGCTTTTTTTAAAAAAAACCAGCGGAGCCCGAAATATTAATTCTTCAATCAGAGGCGCCAACACAACCGCTACAAAGACAATAAAAAACATGGAATACTGATCAAGGAATTTGTCGAATGCATGTTTGCCAAATTGCAAACCACCTGTGGACTCAAGGGCGCCAATTAAAATACCAAGGCCAATACTGATGACCAAAGCTAAACCCAAAAGTTTTAGAAACATACTTAACCGATACTTGAGGTTAATATTTTCATCTTCTTGATATACAGGAGTTTTTAAAAAATTGTAAACTTCCTTTAGCATCATTGTTTGGTTATGATCCCGTCTATCATTGTGAGCTTTCTATCTGCCATTTCTGCCAATTCCTCGTTATGGGTTACAATGACAAAGGTCTGACCAAATTTGTTCCTTAGTTCAAAAAATAGCTTGTGTAGATTATCGGCACTTTCAGAATCCAAGTTACCACTGGGTTCGTCCGCAAAAATTATGGAAGGACTATTTACCAATGCCCGTGCTACGGCCACACGTTGTTGTTCGCCTCCAGAAAGTTCGTTGGGTTTATGGTGGTATCTGTCGGAAAGACCCAAGAAATCTAATAGTTCCCTTGCTTTTTTCTCTGCTTCACTGGTTGGCGTTTTTTTGATAAATGCTGGGATACATACATTTTCAAGAGCGGTGAATTCTGGCAACAATTGATGGAATTGAAAAATAAAACCAATATGTTCATTTCTAAATCGAGCCAATGCTCTTTCAGATAAGGTAGTAACATCTATCCCGTTGATCAATAATCGGCTATCATTTTTATTGGACTGTGTATCCAAGGTTCCCAATATTTGCAGTAATGTGGTCTTTCCAGCTCCGGAAGCACCTACTATCGAAACAATACTTCCCTTTTCAATATGTAGGTCAACCCCCTTTAAAACTTGAAGTTTTCCATAAAATTTTTGGATTTTGCTTGCCCTAATCATTGACGTATTTTTACGGGATGAAAGTAAACATTAGTAAAGACATGGACAAACAAATAACGGCAATGCAACCGTTTTCCATTCGTATATTTACATAGTGTATAATTCCGGTTTTCAGCTCTAATTAGAAGTTAAATAGGAAAAATATAGTTAAAAATCTATAACTTAGTTCAAGGGTATAGTGAGAGGACCATTAATCCAATATTAGAACTGCTTATTTGGGCATAACCATAATAAGTTGAATTGCTAAAAAAAAATGTAATATGGCGCCATATAAAAATTTCGAAGAATACAATGTAAAGATTACAAAAGAGGTAAAGGAGAGGTATTCAAAAATCATAGATGAAATTGGGGAAGATATTTCTCGTGAAGGTTTGCTCAAGACCCCGGAACGCGCCGCCAAAGCCATGTTATATTTGACCCAAGGGTATAAACAGGATGCGGTTGAGATTCTAAAAGGGGCAATGTTCAAGGAAGATTACGACGATATGGTCATCATAAAGGATATAGAAATATACTCTTTATGTGAGCACCATATGCTTCCATTTTTTGGTAAGGCACATGTAGCCTATATACCCAATGGATATATTGTGGGATTGAGCAAGATACCTCGTGTAATAGATGTCTTTTCACGACGCTTGCAGGTACAGGAACGCTTAACCCATGATATTTTGGAATGTATCAACGATACTCTTAAACCACAAGGGGTTGCTGTGGTTATTGAAGCATCTCATATGTGTATGATGATGCGAGGTGTACAAAAACAAAACTCGGTGACCACTACTTCCGGTTTTAGGGGACAATTTGAGAAACAGGAAACACGGAACGAGTTTTTAAAATTGATCAGTTCCAAGTTGTCGTAATAGTGATTGCACAGATTTGGGGTATTATAAAGCCCTATTTAAACTTATTGACCATGAATAAAGACAAAATAAGAAAGTTGTTCCTGGGATTGCTATTTGACGCAATGGGTATGGCTTCTTTTATAATCCCTGGCATAGGAGAATTCTTAGATATTATATGGGCGCCTTTGGCCGGATGGTTAATGACACGTATGTACAAGGGAAGAGTAGGGCAGGCAGCAGGGGTGATTACATTTATTGAAGAAATAGCTCCCGGATTGGACATTATCCCAACATTTACCATAATGTGGCTCTATACCTATGTTTTTAAAGGAGCAAAAACAGAGCATATAATAGATATTTAATAAGGATTGTATTTTATCCCACGAACATAGGATAGGAGCGGAGGTGCCAATATTGAAAGGAATGAATTTAGGGAAGAGTATTTAAAGAATAAATCATGGAAAATTATTTTGGAGCCTTTTTGGATTCCTTTACGGGCAGTGTGCAATGGACCTTGAAATCCATATTGTTTGATGTGCCTTGGTATACGAACTACTTTTGGGGACTAATAGTCATATCATTGGTGGTTTGGGGCTTGGAAATGGGATTCCCATGGCGAAAAAATCAATCTACTTTTAGAAAGGACTTCTGGTTGGACGGTTTCTATATGTTTTTTAACTTCTTTCTTTTTGCCATAGCCATCAGTGGTTTTTATAAGCTGTTAGGTCTTGTTTTCAATGATGTTGGTATTTCTTCAAAAAGCCTATCCATCATAGATCTCAACAACTTACCCATGTGGGGCCAACTAGTAATTTTCTTTATTATATTGGATTTTGTACAATGGGTTACCCATATTTTATTGCACCGATATAAATTTCTATGGAACTTTCATAAGGTGCATCATTCTGTAAAGGAAATGGGATTCGCTGCACACTTGCGGTATCACTGGATGGAAAATATATTGTACAAACCATTGAAAACACTGGGTGTAATGGTTCTGGGAGGTTTTGAACCGGAACAAGCCTATATTGTTCATTTTTTTGCCATTGCAATAGGTCATTTTAATCATTCCAATATCAAGATAACCTGGGGTCCTTTAAAATATATCATTAACAATCCTGTAATGCATTTATACCATCATTCCTATGTATTGCCGGAAGGTAAATACGGGATAAATTTTGGCATCAGCCTAAGTCTTTGGGATTATATTTTTAAAACCAATTATATCCCGGAGGACAGTGGTACTATTAAATTGGGTTTTCCGGGCGATAATGACTTTCCGAAAGACTTCATAGGACAAAACATATATGGTTTTGGAAAATCAAAACAAAAGGATTGAATAAGGAATGTATATTTTGGTTTGGGATTTTTCCGACATCCGGGTATACAGTTTAAATCCGCCATTAATTTCGGACAAATCAACTCGTGCTACAGCAGAAAACTGATTCCAAGAGTTATATTTCTTCCAATATTTGAAATACCATCAGTTTTTAATCGCGATAAATGGGAAACATAACTTTTATCCAAAATATTCCTTCCATTGAGTTTAACGTCCATTTCTTTATTGAAAACCATTACCGTAGCTCCTAAACCAATATTTAAAAGGCTATAGCCGTTGGAGATAGTCTCAAAGTCACTAACATTGTTTTGGTCAAAAACAGAAATCATACTTATAATTGCATAACTACCCAGCAACCCATTATGGGCCTCATTAAATTCTATCCTAACGGTATTTGTAATGCTGTTAGCTGGAATTAGCGGTAAATATTCTCCACTGTTCAACTTTCCGATTACACTCTGATAACTGCTCTCTATATGGAGCCAATCGAATGGATGGGGGTGAATATGAAAACCCATTTCTCCTCCATAGAGTTCAGCGTCCTGTTGTTCGTACAAAAAAACTGCATCTTCACCTTGCACTTCGCCAGTGGGTGTTAGAAATACGTAATTATTAATTGAGTTATAAAACGCGTTGACAAAAAATACGAAATGTTCGCTTTTGTATTCCAATGCAAAATCGGTCTGGAAGTTTTGTTCATTCTCTAGATTGGCATTTCCTATTTCAAATCTATTGGTTCCTTCATGTACCCCGTTCGAAGTCAATTCTGCCAGATTTGGTGCCCTAAAGCCTGAAGCCAGATTCAAACGACCCACAATAGTTGATGAAAAGTTTAATTTATAACCCAGGGCCATATTTAAACTACTAAAGGATTTATTCAATGGCGCGATATAGTTTTCTTCATTGAGAACACCATTTTCCTCCGCATTCAAATTTCTATTGTCGTAACGCAAACCCAATTGTAGATCATTGTTTTCATTAAAATGTACATGTGAGGTCGCCAATAGTCCAAAATCATTGGTAACTGCATCTGGAATCAACAATTCTTCGCCAAAATTTGTATTGGTCTGGTACATTCCTTGTGTTCCTATAATCGTTTCAATTTTCCCCCATTTTGGTAATTTATAATGGAGGTTATAATTATAAGTTGCTAAGTCCATGTGCAGCGCTGCACCTTCCTCGTTTTCTTCAAATTCCTTCCGCTCGTTAAAGATATACCCCAAAGTAACCTCCAAACTAGAATTTGAAAAGAACACATTGGTTTTTGAACTTAGGATATGATTGTCGATTTTTTGATTTGGGCGTTCTGGAGCACGTGTTTTGGTTTGCTCGTCCAATTCTTCAGCTATCCCCAGGTTAGCACTATTAAAGTTATAACGCAGTTCGGTTTTAAACAGGGTTCCTTGATACGCTACCCCTGTTTTTAGGTCGTATTCGTTAAACCTGGAATTTGTGACCCTGGTTTCATCTCCCGTTTCATAGTCTATGTGTGAAGAGGTGCTTCCCCTTACCAATAATTTGAATTTTTCGGAGGAAGATTGTAGTCCAACATTTGCCTTAATTCCCTCTGTATTTGAAAAATAGTTGACGTTTATATCACCACTGGTGGAGTTTGGTAAGGCAAACTTCTCTGGATTTAAATACAGAACCCCGCCGAGGGCATCAGATCCGTAGAGAAGGGATGCAGGTCCTTTTATAACCTCTACACTCGCAATCCCGGCATCACTCAAACCCAAACCATGCTCATCCCCAAATTGCTGATTTTCCATCCGAATCCCCTGGTTATACACGAGTACTCTATTTGAACTTAATCCCCTTATTACCGGTTTTCCTATGCCAAGCCCTGTTGAAACACTTTCTACACCAGGAATTGTGGTAATACCATCTGCCAGGGTAACAGCCCCCTTGGTCTGTAATTCGGCAATATTAGCGTATTCTACCTTCATTACATTTTCACTCTGTAATTTGTGAAAAGGTGTGGAAACAATAACTTCCTCCATTTCAATAGCACTGCCAATAAGGTCAATATTTAGAATATTTGCCCCTTCTTTTATATCGATTGTTTTGGAATGGGTTAAAAAACCCAATAAAGAGACTACAATCTTATAGGTTCCCGAAGGCAGATTGTTCAGGATATATGAACCATTTTGGGAAGTGGCTGTCCCTTTTTCCAATTGCGGAATATATAAGTTG
>CAXMOE010000011.1:16733-28506 GCA_964194835.1 uncultured Flavobacteriaceae bacterium
TGACCTGCTCCAAAGGTTTATTTTCCGCACTACTGGTAATAGTGCCGGACAACGTATTCTGTGCTAGACCTAGGTGTATAAATAACATTGCAGAAAGCAATGAAAAACATGCTTTTTTCATGACCCAAAATTTAATTTATTCTCTAATTGTTTAAAAGCGAATGCATTGTATAAATTTAGGAGGGCCCCTTTGCCAGTCAAGAAGTTGTTGATACTGGCTTACGAATAAATATAAACTAGAATTCTGTTCCGAAGATTCTATGGGATTTTGGGCCAAGACGGGTGGTTTTGGCAGGTAGTAATGAAAAGAAATTGCGAAATCTTGAAAATCACAATCGAATTCAACTTCGTGCACATGAAGAACATTGTTGTGTTTGCATTCCCGATCTTGATGAGTAAATGCAGCATGAGATATTTTTACTAAGGACGGTAAAGCCATAAAGGCAACCAAAATAAGTGCCACACCAGCAAAGAGGAATTTTGTCTTCTCAAGTTTCACGGTCTAAATCTAAGGAAACATCTATAATAAAGTATGTTAACGAAAATATAATTTATTTGAAAAGGAACCCGAATCCCATTCGGCTCAACATTTTCTTTTCAAAATTCCAGAAAAATTTAAACTGACCAAACAACCAACCAACGGCTACTAATAGGACTTGATAGATAGGGAATATCAATAAAATACGTGCAGTCCAGTATATCCAAGAATTAGTGGTTTCCCGATCTAAACTTATGAATTCGGTCAATGGTTGAGCTAATTTTGTAGCAGCGCTACCTGTTATGGCGAATACCACAAAAATTACAATTATTTGTAGGTTACTTTGTATGCCCCAGCGTTTTTTTAGTCTATGCATTTAAAAAAAGTATGCCGCAAATATAGTTTTTAAATCCGGGGTAAGAAAGGTCCCAAACGTTGTTTATACTTGCGTTGAAAATAGACGAAATAGTAATAGAGTTTGTAATTTACCTCATATCCGTAATCAATAGTGGAGTCATAATATATTTGAAGTTGATAGTGTCGAGGGTCATAGCGCAATGGATCCAGAACCCTTTGGTTCCATTGGGTAACCATGATCTGGTTTCTATTTTCCAAAAAGGACTGCGAATAATACCCTTCGGGTCTGGCAATGCTCTGGAGCCATGTTTGGAAACCAGGTTCTATTATGATGATTTCATATTCAATTAATTTGTTAGCAATTTGAATTGTATCTCCTTCTTGTTGATCAAATGCCATCTTTTCCTTGTCTGTTATATCCAAGGCTTCTTTGGTTCCGGAGCAGCTTCCTGCCACAAGCAACAAGGCAAAGCAGAAAAAGCCAATTTTCAGGAAAGTTCTTTTCATAACCTTAAGATACAAAAAAGCCATTTACGTTGGTAAATGGCTCTGTTAAATAAAGTTAATATCTTAGGAGATGGTTACTTTCCAAATAGGTTACCGAGTAAGCCGCCTATACCGCTTTTCTTCTTGTTTCCACCCAACATCATTCCGGCAACATCATCCAAAACACTGCCATCACCATCAGAATCAAGGAAAGACTCAATTAAGGACTGTTGCCCACCTGAATTGCCACCACCCAACATACTTGCTAGACCATCGGAATCATTTACATTTTGCTGTTTTGACTGTTTACCAAGAAAACCTAATAAAATAGGAGCTGCAATATTTAATATTGTACCTACAGAGGATGCATCAATACCTGCCTTTTGACTTATTGCATTTTGAACCTGTGGCTGTTTTCCACCAAGGATATGACCCAATATACCTGCGCCATCATCCATTACCGATTGGTCTACACCACCACCGAACAATCCTCCAAGATTGTCCAAAATTCCTCCGTCGTGTCTACCGGACAACGCACTCATTAGTCCTTGCGCACCCTCAGGGGTGGCTGAATTTCTTTTCATTGCCCCCATTAATACTGGGAGTGCCATACTTAGTACGCTACTTGTTTTATCGGCTGATTGGCCAGATTGTTGTGCCACACCACTAATTAATTGCTTGCCCATTGGGCCGCTTAACAAATCTAAAATTCCCGACATGTTATGCTTAAGTTTTGATTTACCTGAATATACAAAAACTGTTACAACTCTTCTTTAAATGGAAGTGTAAAATATCCTACTTTAATAAGCTAATGATCTGTGATGCCAATTCCTCACCAATCCTATCCTGTGCTTCCCCAGTGGCCGCTCCGATATGTGGGGTAAGTGAAATATTTGGATGCATTAGAATCTTTATTTCAGGTACGGGTTCGGATTCAAAAACGTCAAGTGCTGCGAAGGAAACCTTATTGTTTTCCAGAGCATCAACCAAGGCAACTTCATCCAATACACCTCCACGAGCTGCATTTACAATACCAACACCAACCTTCATCATCTCGAATTCGCTTTCACCAATTACATAATCTTTCTGAGCAGGAACATGGAGTGTAATGAAGTCAGATGATTTTAGTAATTCTTCCTTAGAAATTCCAGTAAAGCTAAATGTAACTGATTGGCCATCAAAAAACGGAACTTTTATTTCTGCATTTTCCAAAAAGGGATCGTTAAAGACCACTTTCATGCCAATTCCCAAAGCAACCTTTGCTGTGGCCTGACCAATTCTGCCAAAACCAATTATACCCAAAGTTTTACCTCTTAGTTCCATTCCCTTGGCATACGCTTTCTTTAATTTTTTGAAGTTGCTGTCTCCTTCAAGTGGCATATTGCGATTGGCGTCATGCAGAAAACGTACTCCCCCGAATAAATGTGCAAAGACCAATTCGGCGACCGACTCAGAAGAGGCTGCGGGAGTGTTAATGACATGTAGTCCTTTTTCTTTTGCATAGGTAACATCTATATTGTCCATACCAACACCGCCCCGACCAATAAGTTTTAAGCTAGGACAATTGTCTATTATATCTTTCCTTACCTGTGTGGCACTTCTCACCAAAAGGCCAGCAATATTGTTTTTATTGATATAGTCCACTAATTGCTCTTGAGCCACAGTAGTGGTAATAACCTCAAAACCTCCTTTTTCAAGGGCTTGTACTCCGCTTTGGGATATTCCGTCGTTTGCTAGTATCTTCATATGTTTTTTGCTTGGCCACTCCCCAAGGAGAGTGGGTATTACAAGTATATATTATTTAATAATTGCCCAGGAGGTAAATGGAACCGACTTTAAGCCCTTTGTTCTAATTCACTCATGATATCTACCAATACCCCAACACTTTCCAAAGGCAAGGCGTTGTACATGGAGGCCCTATATCCTCCTACGGAACGGTGCCCATTAAGTCCATTAATGCCCCCTTCCTTCAATAAGGAATCAAAAGTGTCTTTTAATTTATCATTGGTCAGATTAAAGGTAGCGTTCATATTAGATCGATCCTCAATTTGCGCAAAACCGGTAAACATCGGATTTAAATCAATTTCCGAATAAAGTAGCTGTGCTTTTTTGTCGTTGATCTCCTCAATGGCCGCTATACCGCCTAAATTTTTTAACCATTCCAATGTCAACATAGAAACATATACCGGAAATACAGAGGGAGTATTGAACATACTGTCTTTTGAAATATGGACCTTATAATCTAACATGGAAGGAATTTGTCGTGATACTTTCCCCAGCAATTCTTCTTTAACAACTACTAAGGTAGCGCCTGCAGGCCCCATGTTTTTTTGTGCCCCTGCATAGATCAGGTCAAACTTGGAGAAATCCAGTTGTCTTGAGAAAATATCAGAGCTCATGTCACATACCATAGGGATGTCTACCTTTGGAAACTCCTTGATTTGTGTACCAAAAATGGTGTTGTTCGATGTAAGATGCAGATAATCCAAATCTTTGGGAACGACATATCCTTTTGGTATGTAATTAAAGTTTTTGTCCTTTGAAGATGCAACCTCTACAACCTCTCCAAATAATTTGGCCTCTTTGACTGCCTTATCGCTCCAGGTTCCAGTGTTGATATAACCGGCCTTGCTTTCCATTAAATTATAGGCCACCATAACAAATTCCAGGCTGGCACCTCCTTGTAGAAACAAGGCTTGATATCCTTTTCCTTCAAGTCCTAAAAGTTCAAGCGGCAAAGCCCTAGCTTTTTCCATAACTGCTATAAAATCCTTGCTTCGGTGTGAAATTTCAACAAGGGATAGTCCCAAGCCGTTAAAATCCAATACAGCTTCTGAAGCCTTTAGTAATACTTCTTGGGGCAAGATACAAGGGCCTGCACTAAAATTATGTTTTTTCATTTTGAAGTCTAAATTTAAGGCCCAAAGGTCATGAATTTATAGGTAAATTGTACTATTGAAATACGAATAATTCCATTATGTTTTTAACAGGAATTCAACAGTGTCCACGTTATCTGCATAATTGGCCAAAGCTGGACTTTGGGTCTGACCGAATGAAATCTCATCCTCAACGACCCCACTTCCCACTATACATTGTACTTTGTCGCTATCTTCCGATAGTTTTTGTTTCAAAGCTTTCATGGAGTCGTAGTACTCGTAGAACACCGTAGCAATTGGAGACGCATAGCTTTGATCCTCTTTTAACATCAAAAATCCGTTCTCCAATATTTTAAACTCGCTCATTAAATATACCGCCTTGTTGTAATCGTAGTTATTGGCGTATTTAACTTGATTAACGATAGGATTATGGGCATATATTGCTTGGAAGAAGATATCAAAATTGTATCCTTTGGGGACAAAGAGTTTAGAGACACTTCTACATCCAAGACCATAGTAACGAAAAATGTCCTCGCCCAAGGCTTCAAGTTCTTCGGAAGTCTCCTGGCCTGTTAGTACGGCTAGGGAATTTCTATTTTTCCTGATGATATGGGGCTTGCTACCAAAATAATATTCAAAATAGCGAGCAGTATTATTGCTTCCTGTAGCAATAACAGCATCGAATTCATCTAATTTTCCTTCTGTGAAATGTATAGCATCTTTAAAGGTAGATTCAACATCTATAAGATATGTAGCAATAAAAGGAAGTAGAACAGTATCATTGGAAGATAGTTTTACCAATACCTTGTTCCCGGTCAACAGGGCACACAAAAAATCATGGAATCCTACCAAGGGAATATTTCCCGCCATGATCAATGCTACTGTTTTGGATCGATTTTGATCCATATCATAGGCTGACAACCAATTTTCCAAATGTTCTTGTGTCAGTGTATTGCCCCAATTTTCTAAACTAAACAGGATATTTTCCCTGGTAAACCAGCCGTTTCGATGACCCGCCAAGGTAATTTTTTCATTAAATTCTTCAAATAGCGGATCGCTGTTTTTACTTACATCGTTTCCAATGTTCGAATATTCACAAAATCCCCGGAAGAACGTTCCAAGTTTAACAAAAGCTTTTAATTTCAGTTGATGGTCTGTCATTATCTTTGTACAAAATTTTAACAGGGTTTACCTTTTTGCAAAAGTAAGCAATAGAAAAAGAAAATTATGGCAATTATAATAACGGATGAATGCATTAATTGTGGTGCCTGTGAGCCTGAGTGCCCAAACACTGCAATTTATGAAGGTGCCGATGAATGGCGTTATAACGATGGCACCTCTTTAAAAGGGGATGTGGTTTTACCGGATGGAAAGGAAGTAAACGCAGAAGAGGTCCAGGAACCAATTAGTGATGAAATTTATTATATATCACCCGATAAGTGTACGGAATGTATGGGTTTTCATGAAGAGCCCCAATGTGCTGCCGTATGCCCTGTAGACTGTTGTGTGCCCGATGAGGATCGGGTGGAAACTGAAGAGGTCTTACTGGGAAAACAGCGCTTTATGCATCCTGAGTAACAGGATTTAAGGAATATTATAAGGACTCTGGTTTAGATCTGGGTCTTTTTTAGTTCAATTTTTGTGCTATGACCATAAAGCTGTCAAAAGCATAGGTTTTTCTGTCGATTATTTCAAGAATTTTAAAACCATTGGTTTCCAAGAAAGACTTAATTTCATTTTGGGTAAATACCCGAAAGATTACAGAATCATTACCCAAAAACGTTCTATTGGTTCCTTTAAAGCTGTAATAATTCGACATCCAGTCTACCATAAAATGCTCCTTTCCTTTTGCTCTATACCATTTACTTTCCCGAACATAATTTATCCCATCGACTACTGCTTGGTGATCGACTGATGGATTGTTCGTAATAAAAGGAATAAAACGAGTGGCGTCTATAAAATCAAAAATAAAATGACCATTTCCCTCCAAGGCATTGGAAATAGAGCCTAGGGTATTGTTCATATCTGCATCGGTCAATAAATAGCTTGTAGATCTACCTGTTATCAAAATAGCATCAATATCTCTTGCCACCTTAAAGTTTCTCATATCTCCCTGTACGAAATTGCCAGAAGGGAATTTTTCATGGGCCAGTGCAAGCATATGTTCACTATAATCCAAACCTAGATAGTCATAGAAATTTTGGGTGAAGAGGGGAGCAAGGTTACCTGTTCCGCATCCAATCTCCATCACAGAAGTAACCTGATAATCACTACAAATACGGGAATAGAAACTATATTCCTCTTTGTAATCTATGAACCCCTGATATATCTTATCAAAAGTCTTGGATAAATCCTCTCCGTATAATTTGCTCATTATAAAACATAAAAAAAGCTGCCTAAAAATAGGCAGCTTTTTATTAAAAAGGCAATTAATATCTAGAACTTATAGTTCATTGATAAATTAAACATAGTGCCTAACTGACTAAAATGGTACCCATCATAAGTCATTTGAGAATAACGTTGGTTAAAAGTAATTAAGTTAGATTGAGTTTTAACTTGCGCAGGATCTGCTAATAAAGCAGTTCCAGCTGCATTTTCTGCTTTAAATTCCCATTCAGGTAATACATCAAATATGTTATTGATGTTTAAGGCAATTGTTAGCTTATCAGTAGCGCTAAAGTTAATGCCTAAATCAGTAACAATTTTAGGTGTGAATTCTGTTCTTAAATCATTACTCATACCTTGTTGTTTGAAAGTTGTTTTTCCAAAGTAGGTATTGTTTAGATTTAGCCCAAATTTCCCAATCTCATAATTAGCTCCTAAAATCCACTTTGTTTCTGGTCTAGATGTAAAGAATAAAGCCTCTTGTGTAGCATCTACAACAGACTGTCCAGAATCTTCAACAAGTTGTGGATTATTCACTGCACCATCACGTTCATTTTGAATAGTGTAATTACCAGAAAGATTTAAATCCAAAAGGCCAGTACCTAAAGAAATGCGCTTTTGGCTCAACACTACATCGATTCCCGACGTTTTAGTGTCGATAGCATTCACGAAGAAACTAACATCCGACAAATTGTTGTCTAGTAATATTTGGTCTAAAGCAGTATTACCAGCAGTTGTTCCACCAATTTCATTACTTAAAATGATTCTATCTCTTACCGCTATATTGTAATAATCTACAGTAAAGCTTAAAGTATTAGTTAATTTTCCTCCTAAACCAATGGTAAAGTTAGTAGATTCTTCTGCATCCAATTCTGGTATTCCCAAAAGTTTTGCTTGAGTAGAAACATTATTAATTAAACCACCTACTTGAATGCCTTGCCCAGGAATAAAGCTATATTGTGCTTTTTGAGTAAAAATCTGATGGAGTGTTGGTGCTCTAAATCCTGATGAAACAGAACCTCTTGCTGTTAACTTATCGCTTAACTTTAATCGCGAGCTAAACTTATACACAAAAGTATTACCAAAGTCTGAATAATTTTCTGCTCTAATTGTTCCACTTAATAAGAACGCATCACTCACATCGTAATCCAAGCTAAAATAACCACCAATATTGTAGCGGTTGAATTTGCCAGAGTTTTGAGGCGCATTACCAGAAAAAGAATCGGCTCCACCACCATCATAAGATGCTAACTCACCTTCAATTACTTCAAAAGTTTCGTTTCTAAACTCTGCACCTAAACCAATACTAACTTGATCTGAAAGTATTCTAGAAATATCTATGTTTCCAACGTTATGCGTGAATTTAGTTCCTCCTGGATCGAAAGATTGCTGACTGTTTTCTCTATATAATTGAGATCCTTCAGTAATTTCCCCATCATCTACACTTCCGTTACCATTGGCGTCAATCCAAACAGAAGGCGAAAACACTACATTTCTATTATGGGAGTCATTTACTTTATACGTTTGTGTGTTGCCACCAGTTGTATAACTTAAATCAACATTCCAGTCGTTCATTGTAGTTTTAACACCAATAGTACCATTATAATCATTTAATAAACCTTCAAATGTAGGTACATAACCATCATAACCACCAGCTGTAGTTGGATTGTTTCCTGGGAAAAAATCTGCTAAATAAGGGAAATCACTAACAGTTCTCCAATAAGGCACTCTATAGTTGGCAAAACTGTTTACATTTTTATACACATAAGCTGCATTAACATATAATTCTGTATTATCACTTAAATCGAATCCAGCATTTACTAAAAATTTAGAAGCGGCAGTTTCAGGAGATCCATTAATATTTCCTGCATCTGGTTTACGAGATAAAAATTCTTGGACAAAAGCAAGATCTGCTGGAGTGTTTCCAGTAAAATCTACAGCTTCACCCGCTGCATCCACTGTACCTGGTCTGTTGGCCTGATTTACTTTAGAGAAATCAACGGTGTAGTTAATAAAACCTTTATCGTCTCCAATAGTACTACCATTATTTACGCTTATGCCAAACATTTCGCCATCACCTTCTGAAGTCAATCCTGTTCTAAGTGTAGCTGAGCCTTCACTCGGATTATCTTTTAGTATAATGTTCATTACACCAGCAATCGCATCAGATCCGTATTGTGCGGATGCGCCATCACGTAAAATCTCTACCCTTTTAATGGCGTCTGTTGGAATAGCTGAAATATCAGCACCAGTTTCACCACGTCCCGGGGAAGTTTGTGTATATAGTAAAGCACTTAAGTTTTTACGTTTACCATTTATAAGAATTAATGTTCTACTGGGTCCCATGTTTCTAATTTCATAAGGATCCAATAAAGACGTTGCATCGTTTACAGGTGTTTGGACCGTGTTAAATGAAGGGATCCTATACTGAAGAGCCTTGTCAAAAGTTGCTTGACCTGTAGAAGTTAATTCTTTAACACCTACAACATCTACTGGGAGTGGGGAATCAACATTACTTCTGGGTGCTGTACGGGATCCAACTACAATAAATTCTTCCAGTTGCAATCCCTCTGAAAGTACAGCATTCACTACTGAACGACCGCTGACATTTTCTTCAGCTGTTGAAAAGCCAATATAACTGAACACTAGAGTAGCATTCGGACCAGCTGTAATTTCATAATTTCCATCAAAATCGGTTGATGTTCCGTTTGATGTTCCCTTTTCAACAATATTTACACCAACTAGTGGTGCCCCGCCATCATCTTTCACAACACCGGTAATGGTATTCTGAGCGAAAAGCGTGGAAATGCTAAAAAAGAGAATCATACTTAACAAGTAATTTGTTTTCATAATGGTTTCTTTTAATATTGGTTAAGCAGCGAATATAACGTAATTTGTGAAACTTTTAACATTTTGTTGAACTCCTGTGATATTACACATATATTCAATTTCTTATTTTTTTTGATCATTGCTAACGATATTGACCGATTTTAGGCACATATCCAGGGCTCTATGAAGTTTCTTATCATTTTATCAAACCGTTTGTAAACTTAAACACAGTTAAACACCCAGTAATGTTAATGCAGTAGTAATGGAAGTAATTCTTTTGGGTGTAGCCACTGATTCATAAATGGAATGGATTGCTTTAAATAGCGGAGTAAAAACTATATTTGCAGCCAAAATAAAATAACTCGATGAAAGCAGGTATCGTAGGATTGCCCAATGTGGGAAAATCCACCCTTTTTAATTGTTTGTCCAACGCCAAGGCGCAAAGTGCTAATTTCCCTTTTTGTACTATAGAACCCAATATTGGCGTGGTTAGCGTTCCCGATGCAAGATTGGAAAAATTGGAGGAACTGGTAAATCCGGAACGGGTACTTCCTGCAACCGTTGAAATTGTGGATATTGCCGGTTTGGTAAAGGGAGCAAGCAAGGGAGAGGGATTGGGAAACCAATTTTTGGGTAACATTCGGGAAACAGATGCCATTTTGCATGTACTTCGCTGTTTTGACAATGAAAATATTGTACATGTCGATGGCTCAATAGATCCAATCCGGGACATGGAAACCCTTGATATGGAGTTGCAACTTAAAGATCTGGAAACAGTTGAAAAGAAGTTGGACAAGGTTAAACGAGCTGCTAAAACAGGAAATAAAGAAGCCCAAAAAGAAGAGGCCGTATTGTTGAAATTAAAAGATGGCTTAGAATCGGGGACTTCGGTAAGAGCTATTGAAATCGAAACAGAGGCAAGAGACGAATTCGTAAAACCTTTGCAATTTATCACCGATAAACCCGTGATGTATGTGTGTAATGTAGACGAGGAAGCAGCCACAAAAGGTAACGCCTATGTTGAAAAAGTAAAGGCAACAGTAGCGAGTGAGAATGCCGAAGTCATCTTTTTAGCGGTTGGAACCGAGGCCGATATTACCGAGTTGGAGACTTATGAAGAGCGACAAATGTTTTTGGAAGATATGGGTTTAAGTGAACCTGGCTCCGCTAAATTGATTCGGGGCGCCTATTCCTTATTAAACTTGGAAACATATTTTACGGCAGGGGTAAAGGAAGTCCGTGCCTGGACTATCCCTGTTGGTTCAACTGCACCTCAATCTGCAGGAGTAATACATACCGATTTTGAAAAAGGATTTATCCGCGCAGAAGTTATCTCCTATAACGATTATGTTAACTATGGCAGTGAGGCCAAAGTAAAAGAGGCAGGTAAAATGCGTGTAGAGGGCAAGGATTATGTGGTTAAAGATGGTGATGTGATGCACTTTAGATTTAATGTGTAAGTCGAACGGATTTTTATTGTTTGTACTTGGCTGGATCAGATCTTAAGTGTTAACAGCGTATTTTATTGTAGTTTTATAAAAGAAATTACATTTCAAAATTAGGTTGATAAACCAAATCTATCAACAAAAGCACTACAATCATTGTTAATTACTTTAATGAAGAGGTGGTTTATCTTTTTAGAACACTTGCTATATTAGCAACGAGCTTCTCATTAAACCCCAATTAATGTCAGGAAACACACAATATACAGAAGATAATATCCGATCACTGGACTGGAAGGAGCATATCCGTCTACGTCCCGGTATGTATATTGGCAAACTGGGAGATGGTTCATCCGCAGATGATGGTATCTATATTCTTTTAAAGGAAACAATAGATAACTGCATCGATGAATTTGTCATGGGTGCCGGCAAAACTATTGAAATTAGCATAAAGGATAATGTGGTAAGCGTTCGTGATTATGGTAGGGGAATACCTTTGGGTAAAGTAGTGGACGTGGTGTCCAAGATGAACACTGGAGGTAAATATGATTCAAGGGCGTTTAAGAAAACTGTAGGGCTCAATGGTGTTGGAACCAAGGCCGTGAACGCGCTTTCTTCATTTTTTAAGGTAGAATCCTCTAGGGAGAACAAATTAAAATCGGCCGAGTTTAATTATGGGAACCTGGTAACCGAGGAAGGGCCGTTGGAGACTACCAAAAGGAAAGGAACCAAAGTTTCTTTTATACCGGATGAGGGCATATTTAAAAAATACAAGTATCGAAATGAGTATGTGGAACGCATGCTTAAGAACTATGTTTACCTTAATCCTGGGCTAACCATAATTTTCAATGGGGAAAAATTCCATTCTGAAAATGGTTTAAAAGACCTATTGGAAGATAACAATAGTGCGGAAGACATGT
>CAXMOE010000012.1:0-27690 GCA_964194835.1 uncultured Flavobacteriaceae bacterium
ACTATTTGATAAGAAGGTTCTTGGGAACAACCTAATTACTACAATTGATACCCTCAAAAATAATTTACAAGAACACAGGACCTATAACTTTACGGGTTCTATGTTAATGCACCATACCATGGCAAGTACAAAATACCTAGCGCGATGGATTGAGGCAAAAAATAAACCGTAAGATAATAGTTAAGGGAAAATTGATCAAATACATTGACTAATAATGTTTTTAAGGATCCCTATAAATAAAAAATACATTTGAAATACTATCTTTAGACAAAGACAATCACGTATCGAAATGAAAGAAATAAATTGGAAAGTAGCAGCCGAATTTGAAGATATAACTTATAAAAAATGTCAGGGAGTTGCCCGTATTGCGTTTAATCGTCCCAATGTACGTAATGCGTTCCGACCCAAGACTACTAGCGAATTGTATCGCGCATTTTACGATGCACAGGAAGATACTTCCATTGGGGTAGTATTGCTCTCCGGGGAAGGTCCTTCCACAAAAGATGGGGTATTCTCCTTTTGTAGTGGTGGAGATCAAAAGGCAAGGGGACACCAAGGTTATGTGGGAGAGGATGGCATGCATCGCCTTAACATATTGGAGGTACAGCGTTTAATACGTTTTATGCCCAAAGTGGTCATTGCTGTGGTTCCCGGATGGGCGGTTGGAGGTGGTCATAGTTTACATGTGGTATGTGATCTTACTTTGGCCAGCAAGGAACATGCTATTTTTAAACAGACCGATGCTGATGTCACCAGTTTTGATGGAGGATATGGCTCTGCCTATTTGGCAAAAATGGTTGGACAAAAAAAAGCGAGGGAAATCTTCTTTCTGGGTAGAAATTATACTGCCCAAGAAGCATATGAAATGGGCATGGTAAATGCTGTCATCCCGCATGAAGAGCTGGAAGTTACCGCTTATGAATGGGCACAGGAAGTTTTGGCTAAATCGCCAACCTCTATTAAAATGCTAAAATTTGCCATGAACCTAACCGATGATGGAATGGTAGGGCAACAAGTTTTTGCCGGAGAAGCCACTCGATTAGCTTATATGACAGAAGAGGCCAAAGAAGGTAGAAATGCATTTTTGGAAAAAAGAAAGCCCGACTTTGGAAAAAACAAATGGCTACCGTAGATTTTTTTTAAACCTTGGCAATAGGTGAATTTTAAATCAAAAATAATATTCCCTATGTGTTTAATTAAAGGGCTTCAGACGTTTAAAAAAATTAATCTCTACTCGGTTTCATTAACATGTTTTTAGTACGCCATATAAACTTATAAATAATGGGAACTGGATCTTGAATTGCATATTTAAAAGGAGTATTGTTCCAAATAAAGGCAAAATCAAAAATTTTCCGCTTGTTCTTTTTAATACTCTTTACAAGTGCCCTTAAGTTTGCATATTTTAGGTGCTCATAGGTAGGAGTTTTTAAATCTACATTTAATGAAGTAAGGCAATAGAGGTATGGGAAATTTACCCCCGCCAGCAATGAGGCATCGAGTGTGGACCAATATCGTGGATTTATTTCAAGTACTTTGAACTCCTGATCTTTTGTGTCATAGAACATATCCACATTGGCGACACCCGACCAATTAAGGGATATCATCAATTTTTGAACAAGATCATAAACTTTTTGCTCGTACAAAAAGTTCAACCCAATCTGAGGTTTAAATGGTTTTTCTTCCCATATGTTTCCTTTTTGAATGGTAAAAGCAAGAATTTCTCCATCTTTGCATAGCACATTACACCCTAAGTCATACCCATTGAGATAGTCTTGGATAACATAAGGGCGATCGATCTTCTCTTTGGCAAAATGCTTTTGTATCTCTTGTTTATTATTAAACACATGGATTCCCTTTCCACCACCAGAATTTGTAGCTGGTTTGGCAATTACGGGAAATTCCAAAACATCTAGGTTAAATTGTGAGAATTGGGCTTGATGAACATAGAAGCTTGTCGGTCCGGGAATTTGATGTGCTTTTATGTGAGCCGACAATAGCCCTTTATTATTAGCCGTTGTATAGGATTCCAATGATGGAAGGATAACCAACTTCTGTATTTGCGATACCAGGTCCCTGTATTTTAATATTGTTACAATTCCTTCTTCATATATGGGCATTATAATATCTATATGACGTCGTAGAAGTTCCTTGTTAATATTGGATATCCATTCGGTTTGCTGAGAGGTTTTTGGATAGAACGAAAAACTATTGACATGTCTGGAATATCGCATCGCAGTATGTTTTATATTCGACATCACGTGAATTTTAATCCCGGATACCTGAGATAAGCAGTTTATTATACTGATTAAGTGATAGTGTTCACCATCAGGTATTAAAACGGAAAAACGAATTTTGGTATTTTTCATTAAACTCAATTAAGCACAATAATTAAATAACATAATCCTTTTGTTTCTTAAAACCAGGAAATAATGGGACATTATATCGTTCTTATCTGAAAATTTGAAGAATTTTGGGTGATTGTATTGGTTTCATCGACAAAAAAGACAATTATGTAAACTAAAAAGAGCCTTACCGGTTACGACAAGACTCTTTTACGAGAACACTATATGAAAATGAAAAAAATTATATTTCTTTGTTAATACACTACCAAAGTATAATCTAAATCCCCCAAAAAGAAATTATTGTTGTGAACCATCGTTAATACGTTGTATCGTGACACTTTTGTGATATATATACCCTATATTTATCTTGTGTTCTACTGACTTTCGAAAGAAATTAACCTTCATCCTAGGTCAAAAATAATTACTAGATGAAAATTAATCAGACCGTTTTATTGTTGTTATTGATATTAATAGGCTGTTCCTCTTCTGATTCAGGAAAGGAGCAAGAAAGTCCTAAAATTCAGGAATCACCTATGATAGGCGATGTAAATAATGAAGATCCCGACGATGAATTGATGGGTGATTTTATTGATGTAGCACATCCAACAAGTGGTATGGCGATAGTGAACGCCGAGAGAACCGAAATTGAATTAATAGACTTCAAATCTGATGATGGGCCTATATTGGAATTGTATTTGGCCACAGATCCGACTGCAGAAGACTATATTACTCTAGGGGAATTACAAGGCTTAGAAGGGGATTTTATCTATCCTTTACCACAAAATATCAATTTTGATACCCATAAATACCTTATCGTATGGTGTGTAACATTTAATGTTGATTTTGGTCACGCAATATTGGAATAAACGCTCCTTTTTCTAATTAAGTTGTAAAGAGCACCAGAAGTTCCTCCTTTTTTATGTATGTGTATTCAATCACCTGTTTTTATCTAAATTTTGCTGGTTATAGGTCTAAATCATGTTAGGATCGGACCTTTTGATGCAAAAGCTTATAAAAACTAAAAAGAGCCCTGCCGATTTCGACAAGACTCTTTTACGAGAACACTATATGAAAATGAAAAAAATTATATTTCTTTATTAATACACTACCAAAGTATGTTCTAAATCCCCCAAAAAGAAATTATTGTTGTGAACCAATTAAGAATTGTGGTATGGCCCCTTAAAGTTTGTTATTTAAAGGATTAAATATTTCTTGTTTAGGTAGTTTTGTGTATTATACATCAACAATTAAAATAAGGATAATGAGCTCATTTTAATTTAAGATCAATAAAATGAATATAGAAGAATATAGACTTTTCTGTTTGTCCAAAAATGGGGTGACCGAATCAATTCCATTCTCTAAACTTCCAGATGTTTTAGTGTTCAAGGTGAAAGGGAAAATGTTCACCGCTACCGACATTGAATCATTTAGAAGTTTTAGTATTAAATGCGATCCGGAACTTATTGAAGAGCTAAGAGCTCAATATGATGCGCTAGCGGAACCCTCTTATTTTAGCAAGAAACATTGGTGTAGCGTAATTATGGATGGAACAATTACCGATGGATTGCTTTACGAATGGTTGGACAATTCCTATAATCTGGTAGTGAAAAACCTACCTAAAACTGCCAGATTGGAACTTGAAAATGAAAATAATGTGAGGTAACCAAAATCTGTTATCTAGTGTATACTAGCTATAACATCTCGTATAAAACCATTTATATCAAATTCTGTTCCCTGGGTAAGCCCGGTCCTTACCACGACCAAGTCTTTAGATGGAATAATAAAAACATACTGACCTTGATATCCATCCGCAAAAAACAGGTCCTTGGGCACATCAGGATACCTCCCAAAGGCATTTAACCAAAAATGTGCACCAAACTTCCCTTCAGAATCATAGGTTGGTTTACTTACATAATCTACCCACGTTGGGCTGAACAATTGTTTCCCGTTCCAATTTCCCTTATGCAGATACAATAGTCCAAATTTAGCCCAATCCCTTGTGTTAGCCCATCCGTACGATGAACCAACAAAATTTCCCTCCATATCCGATTCCAACAACATGGAGTGCATTCCAATTTTATCTATAAGTGAAGTATATGGAAAATCCAGGTATTCCTGATGTGTTTTAAATTGTTTTCGAAGAACACCAGACAGTAGGTTGGATGTTCCGGAAGAATAATTCCATATTGCTTTGGGTTCTGCAATGGGTTTTTTGTGTAATTGTGATTGGGTCATATCGGCATCCAGAAATAACATCCTGGTCACGTCGGAAATAGCGGTATAATCCTCATCCCAAGCCAATCCGCTTTGCATTCGAAGTAAATTATTTAGGGTAATGGCACTTCTTTCGTCATGTTTCCATTCATCAATTGGCACTGCCTTATCTACATTGATCTTGCCTTGATGCTGTAAAATTCCGTATAAGGTGGCCAAAACACTTTTGGTCATAGACCAACCCAATATTTGGGTATTCTTGTTGAATCCATTGAGGTACTTTTCCCCAATAATATGATCTTTATATACAATCAGAACCGTTCTTGTTTTTTCTGTTTCTTGATCCGAAAAGACATTATCCATTGCCTGATGAAGCAGCTCATAATCCACATTTTCAAATATTGAGTCCTTAACGCCCATATTGCCAAAAGGAAAGGGAAGGTTGTTGACCTTCTTAGTGCGTTTGGGCTTTAAATTAGGTTTATTGGAGTCGTAAGTTTCATTTATCAACACACATCCAAGTCCATCCATGTATATCGCTTTACGTTCCATCAAACCAAAAACTGAGGATGAGACCTGTTGCTGTTCCTGGTCTATTTGACTGTTAGCCAGTTTTATCAGCGGGACATTATTATCATTTTCAGTAATTGAAGACGCTGTTCTATTAGCTATAAAAACGCTGGAAGCCATATTTTTGGCTGCATAGCCAGAAATGATATTGAGTTTGGGGTATTGGTATATTATGGTCACAACAACGACAACCACTATCACCAAAAGAATTCGTCTAACATTTTTCATTTGGCTTGCAAGGTAATAACAGTTTAAATATATTGTAACTTTAATAAAGATAATATAACTATTAGATTCTATGTCAAACATTGGATTGATCATTGAGGAAAGAAGCAGGGATATTGGGGATTTTTTGGTAGGCAGATTAATTCCTTTCCGAAAAAAGCGCATGATAGGCCCTTTTATTTTTATTGATCATATGGGGCCAACTGTTTTGGGACCTGATAAATATATGGATGTGGATCAGCATCCACATATTGGCCTTTCCACACTTACTTATATGCTGGAAGGAGAAGTTGTACATCAAGATAGTCTTGGCACCAATCAACGAATTACGCCAGGTTCCGTTAATTGGATGGTTGCCGGCAAAGGGGTTTCACATACTGAAAGAACTCCATCAGACTTAAGAAATGGCGTGGAATTTACTGCCCATGGATATCAAATATGGGTTGCCTTGCCCAAAGATTTGGAAGATTTAGAACCAGAATTCCACCATATTGAAAGTAGTGAACTTCCTCAATGGAATGATGGAACAGCCCAATTTAAACTGATTGCAGGAGAGGGGTATGGAGAAAAATCACCTGTCCCTGTGCATTCTCCTTTATTTATGGTGGAAATAAAAAACAAGGACGAATACCTTTTAAATACCAAAGATAATCTTAAGGGAGAGATTGGTATTTGTATTGTTGATGGTGCTATTGATGCTTGTGGACAAACTATAGAAAAAGGCAATATATTGGTATCCAAGGCTGAAGATATCTGTAAAACCATACTAAAGCCCAATACCCATTTATTACTTTTTGGAGGCAAAGCGTTTCCAGAAGAACGGCATATCCATTGGAATTTTGTATCCCATAATAAAGCTACGATTGAAAATGCAAAGTCGAACTGGCAAGCCCGAAACTTTCCCATGATGCCCAATGATACTACTTATATACCGCTACCAAAAAGTGTGTCCACTAAGAAATCCTTTTAAATTATCTTGGATGCAACTAGGCGTATGGGTATCTTCAATTTTTAATTCGTTTAAAAAGGGAGTAGCCAATAAATAAGAACCAAATGCTTACAGCCTTCAAAAGAATAGTATCATTTTCCGTTTTTTTGGTAATCTCTTGCTCATCTCCAATCCATAAAAAAGAGATTGTCCTCTATAATACATATTGCTCCAGTTGTCATATAGCCCCTTCGGTATCTGATCTTCCAAAAGAAATTTGGGAAAAGGAAATTTTACCGGAAATGGGAGCCAGAATGGGCATTCGTGATGACGGTTATAATCCCTTAAAAGGACTTTCGTTCAGGGAAATGGGTGCTATTAACCAAACGGGTGTTTATCCTTATAAATCCATTATCTCCAAACAAGACTGGGATTTACTTAAAAACTATATTATCAACATGGCACCCGATTCCTTAACGGGTACATCGATTACGACTAATGAAGGAATGCATTCACAATTTACTCCAGTGCCCGTATCATTGGACGGTACAAAAGGTTCATTAATTACATTTCTTGAATATGACAAGGAGCAGCAAAGAATACTGACAGGTAATATTTCTGGTAGTCTGTTTCAATATAATTTTATCGAAAAAGAAGTTAGCCCCATAGCGCAATTTGGCAATACCCTTATAGCATATACCGAAAAAAATGAAGTGGCCTATGGAACAACCATTGGCCAATTAGATCCGTCCGATCAACCCTTAGGGAAAGTCATTACTGTTCAGGGAAATACATTCAACATAATTCCAGAAGTATTGCACAGACCCGTGCATACCTTGGTCCATGATCTTAACCAAGATGGGAACGATGAACTTGTCATAAGTGAATTTGGTAATCTAACAGGTAAGCTGTCTCTTCTGATTAAAAACGACAGTATACAGTACCAAAAAAAGGTTTTATTGAACCAGCCAGGAACCATTCGGGTGTTGGCTAAGGACATGGATAAGGACGGGAAGGAAGACTTAATTGCACTCACTTCCCAAGGAGATGAAAGCATTACAATTCTTTATCAGGAAGATAATTTACAGTTTAGGGCAGATAAAGTATTACGATTCAGTCCAGTTTATGGAAGCAGTTGGTTTGAGTTAATTGATTATGATGGTGATGGAGATGAAGATATTATAACAGTCAACGGCGACAACGCTGATAAGTCCTATGTACAAAAGCCATATCACGGAATGCGAATCCATATAAATGATGGAAGTAATAGGTTTGAAGAAAAATACTTTTACCCTCTCAATGGGGCCACAAGGTTGGTAGCCAGAGATTTTGATCAAGACGGAGATGTGGATTTTGGGCTACTGTCAACCTTTCCGGATTATGAACACAATCCAGGGCTATCTTTTGTATATCTAGAAAATACAAATGCCAGTGACTATGATTTTAATACACATACTTTTAAGGAATCTAAACTGGGGAGATGGTTTTTAATGGATGCAGGAGATGTGGATAACGATGGAGATGAGGATATAATCCTAAGCTCTTTTACCTATGTATTTACTCCAGTGCCTAAGCATTTATCGGAACTTTGGAATGAAAAAAATACAGACATCATGGTATTGGAAAACAAATTGTACAATAAGGCTGAATAATGTATAGGACATTACAAAAAGCAGCAGTCATTACATTGGTTATAGGGTGTATTAAACATTACCTGATATTTATGTGGTAAATGATAAAATGAATCGTCGTTGGAATAAAAGAATTGATATTTATATGGGCAACGATAAGTAGAAGGCTCTGGAGTGGGGGAAAAGGAAATTGACTCTATGTTATGCAGTTAAAAAAGTTAACAATACCACCAAGGTAAATACACTATGAGTTTGTATTTTTATGCAATCTTGTAAGAACCAAAAATGAAACACTTCTTAGTTTGCTTATGCGCTGTACTTTTTCTGTCATGTGTTACAACACGAGAAATTATGGACAAACCTGTTGTATTTGATGAAGAACGAGAAATATTGACTCTGGAATATTTATCTGAACGTTATGGATTGCAACAAGAAACAACTACCATTGTTCCTAAGATAATTGTATTGCATTGGACCGTAATCCCCACATTACAGAAATCCTTTGAGGCCTTTGAACAATCAAAACTTCCTAATTGGAGACCGGATATAGAAAATGTGAGTGGACTTAATGTATCTTCCCAATTTTTGGTGGACCAGGATGGCTCTATTTATCAATTAATGCCAGAAACTACAATGGCGCGGCACGTTATTGGTTTAAACCACTGTGCCATTGGCATAGAAAACGTGGGAGGCACCGAAGGTAACCCGTTGACAAGGGCTCAATTCAAATCCAATGTTTGGTTGGTAAAATATTTAAAATCAAAATATAAAATCGATTATTTAATTGGTCATTTTGAGTATACCAATTTTGAAGGACATGAGTTGTGGTTGGAAAAGGATGATGGCTACCGCACGGAGAAAACAGATCCTGGAAAAGAATTTTTGGAAAAGGTAAAGAAAGCCACTAAAAAACTTAATTTTAAACCAACACCTGAAAAATAAGATCACAAATGAAAATTAAAACATATGCTTTTCTTTTTGCTGTCCTAATATCATTTACTGGCCAATGTCAACATAAAGAAATTACAGCGGACTTGTTTGAGACCTATGCGAAATACAAGGAACCTTTGTTGAACAAGCGAAGGATAAAGCACCATGACCTCCAGCCATTGGTCGTTAAATACCGTTCTATTCCCAAGTTTAAGGTAAATAAAGTCGGGAAATCTATAGAAGGTAGAGACATCTCTTTGATAAGCGTCGGTTCTGGCGCAACAGATGTATTCTTATGGTCTCAAATGCATGGTAACGAGCCCACTGCCACACAAGCCATTTTTGATATTCTTAATTTTCTGGATAGTGATGACTTTTTAGCGGAAAAGGCCGAAATACTAAGTCATCTAACGCTTCACTTTTTGCCTATGCTTAATCCGGACGGAGCCGAAGTATATCAAAGGCGAAATACCTTGGGAATAGATATTAACAGGGATGCTCTCCACTTACAATCGCCGGAAGGGAGAACTCTAAAACGGGTACGGGACAGTCTAGAAGCCAATTTCGGGTTCAATCTTCATGATCAAAGTACGTACTACAACGCTGAACGCACAGAAAAACCAGCAACAATTTCCTATCTGGCACCTGCATATAATTATGAAAAGGACATCAACGATGTTCGTGGAAATGCTATGAAGGTAATTGTTTTTATGAACAGTATTATTCAAAAATATGCTCCTGGACAAGTAGGGAGATATAATGATGATTTTGAACCTAGGGCATTTGGTGACAATATTCAAAAATGGGGGACAAGCACTATATTAATTGAATCTGGCGGATTTCCTGATGATGTGGAAAAACAGGAAATTCGCAAGTTGAACTATGTATCCATACTTTCTGCGATATATACCATTGCCAGGGGAAGTTATAAGGAGATTCCATTGGAAGATTATGAAAAAATACCGGAAAACGATCGGAAACTATTCGATCTTAAGATTAATGATGTCACTTATAATTTAATGGGCAACGATTATATTCTTGATCTTGGGATACAGCGACCAGAAGTCGATGATGAAATGCATAGCAATTTCTACAACAGTAGTCGAATTATGGACCAAGGAGACTTATCAACCTATTATGGGTATGAAACTTTTGAGGCCAATGGATTTAATGTTCTAGAGGGTAAAGTATATACGCAAAGCATAGCATCTATGTCCAAACTCTCTGAGCTGGACGTCATATCACTACTAAAATCGGGTTATACGTATATAAGAATGGAGGAAATTCCAAAAGACCAACTGCATGTACCAGTTCCTATACAGGTAATCGGTAAGGATTATGTAATTCCCAAATTTATTCTGAAGGTAGGGGTGAATCCAACTTTTCTTTTGGAAAAGAACAATGAAATTCTTTATGCTGTAATCAATGGTTTTCTAATTGACCTAAAAACAGCAAAGGGCAATTTTAAGAACGCCATAATTCTTAGATAAAAAATTAATATCCGAAACTAATGTTCATTTGAGATCCATTTTCAATCAATATTACCAACATAGTCAGTAAAATCAATACAATTGAAGAAAATAGCAAAAGCACCAAGCTTTTATACCATTTGGATAGGGGTCCTATTGCGCTATTTTGAATTATTTCGATGATTACATCCATGATTTCTTTTTTTTTAAATTAAACATATTAATCATAGTTTTTAGGATGTATTAAGTTTTGTTAGTTAAATATGGGGTTGTGTATATAAAACAATTATTAGGCCAAAAACCCTACCTTTTTTGTTTTGTTTGCCCTATATAATGGATATGGATTTATAAAAATTCCACGAAAGCCACTAAAAAAGGGGAATCATTCCGACACCCCTTTTAATACTGGATATTATTGTTTTATTATTCGCAACCTCCGGTAAAACCTTCGGCATCAAATTTAGTCTGTACTGCTCCCTGTCTGCTCCCTTGCGTAACTTGTATGGCCAAATTATTTTCTCCGCTGCCGTCTCGTTTTGGACTGCAATATTCAAATAGATAAAAACTATTGGCCTGTTGGGAAACTCGAAACGATATATCATTGAAAGTGGTTTCCAGTTCCTGCTCGTTTCCTGCAAATACGTTAAACGTCTTTCCAATTTCGGTGAGGACCTGTGTGTCAATTTCACTGCCTAGACCAATACTAAAAAAAGAAATGTTTGGGCTCGCATCATTTACTTTTTGAAGAGCAGCATCCTCCGTAAAACGGGAAGCCTGATCAGTTCCATCGGTAAAAACAACAACTGAAGCAGCTCCAATAATAGAATTAACATCACTTTCTTGAACGAGGTCTTCAGCTATGTCGGTTGCTTTTATAACAGCCCCATATAAATCGGTAGAGGGATCGTTACTGATATCGTTGGTAATACCTTCAATCGCGGAAGTAAGTTCTTGTTTTGAGGTGGTCAAGGGATTTAACAAGTGTAATTCGTTTTCCCCATCAAACCAATAAATTGCCATTTTAAAGGAATCTTGCCCGTTTGTCGGCATCACGTTATCTATAAAACTTATGGAAGCTGATTTAAGTTCGGCCAAACTACTGCTCAATACACTATTACTTAGATCCAACACCAAAAGGGTGCTATTATTGAAAATTTGTGAATTAGGAGATATTCGTGCCAATGACTCGGACGTGGATATGGTATTAAAACAATCATCATTCCGTCCTTGTTCATAAATGATAAATTCACTGGCGGTTAGTCCTGGAACCGGATTACCATCATTATCTGAGACTTTAAAAAAAATAGAAATCTTTCCGGGTAGGGTAGTAAACTGATCCTGAATGGATAGGATTAATTGATTGTCCCCGAGATTAAGACATTCATCTACAGGTTTGCCATCACCCAAACCGTTTTGGTTAAGGTCAAAGCTTACATCATCATCGGCATTTCCACAAGAGAAAGCCAAGAAAACCAAACAAAAATAGGGTAGGAATTTAGCAGGTAATTTCATTTTCAAAATTTTTAATGTTCATGAAGCAGAACGCTCAAAAGGCTTTAAAATTATAGTGTTTATTAAAAATATTGTTAAATCTTGTTAAAGGACAAAGCATAAATTTTGTAGCTTAGACAGCCAATTAATAATCCTAAAAACAGACACCTGAATATGAAAAAATATGCTTTGCTATTCGTTGCCACATTGTATTGCTTCACGCATTGTTGGGCCCAAAACAATACGGTTGCTGAATTGTTGGGATACGGGTCTGAAGCAAAACTGCTTATTATACACGCCGATGATTTAGGGGTGGCCCATTCAGAAAATATGGCAAGTATATCGGGATTGGAAGAGAGTCCTGTAAATTCGGCCAGTATTATGGTTCCCTGTCCATGGTTCCCGCAGATTGCGGCCTATGCACGGAAAAACAAAACTGCCGATCTTGGCCTACACCTTACCTTGAACAGTGAATGGGAACATTATAAATGGGGACCTGTAACTTCCAAGAATTTGGTGCCCAGCCTCGTAAACAGCAATGGCTATTTATATTCTGCGGTAGATAGTTTGGTAATGCATGCAAAGCCAAGTGAAATAGAGATTGAATTACGCAATCAGGTAAAAAAGGCAATACAATTTGGTATAGATGTTACTCATTTGGATGCACACATGGGAGCGGCCATGAGTACCCCGGAGTTTCTTGAGGCTTATATTAAAATTGGGCGGGAATTTCAGCTTCCAGTGTTGTTGGATAAAAGAATGCCGTTTCTCAAAGAGGATAAAATCAGCGTATTACTGGACGAAAGAAGTGTTATAGTTGATTTTACGGCAACAGCCAATCCCAGTGATTTCGAAAAAGGAATGGATCATTACTATACGGAAGTTTTTGAAAATTTAGAACCAGGTTTAAATTGCTTGCTGATCCATTTAGCGTATGATGATAATGAAATGAAGGCGATGACAGTTAACCACCCATACTGGGGGTCGGCCTGGAGACAAGCCGATTATGATTTCTTCACCAGTGAAAAGTGTGCAGCTATTCTTAAAGAACAAAACATCACCTTGGTCACTTGGCGGGAACTACGTGATAACATCGTAAGGAAAGAATAAATGGGCAATAACTTATAATAATTTGTTAAATTAAAAACGGTTACTGTTAAATTAAAAAGCAGAAGTCAAATTTTTGATAACTTGTAAGGACTTAAATAAATCACCTTAAAAAAACAACTATGCCAACGTATCAATTAAAAGTAAATGGTGAATCACGAACCATTGAGGCAAGTGATGACACTCCAGTCTTGTGGGTCTTGAGAGATCAAATGGACTTGGTAGGCACAAAGTATGGATGTGGTATTGCACAATGCGGATCCTGTACCATACATTTGGATGGGAATGCAGTAAGAAGCTGTTCCCTCACCATGGGCCAAGTAGAAGGAAAATCCATCACTACAATTGAAGGCTTGTCTGAAGACGGCTTACATCCTGTACAACAGGCATGGAAAGAAGTAGATGTTCCACAATGTGGATATTGCCAAGCTGGACAGATAATGACAGCCTCGGCTTTTTTGGAAAAAAATTCCAATCCCAGTACGGATGAAATTAAGGATGCCATGAACGGAAATATATGCAGATGCGCTTCCTATAGCCGTATTCACAAGGCAGTGGAAATAGCAGCTAACAAAATGGGATAACAAAACCTATTTGACAGATACAAACTATAATTTCTTTGCCCGTACTAAGTGGTTTTGGTACTGGCAGGACCAATAAAACAAAAAATATGTCAACTTCAACATCATCAATAACTTTTAGTAGAAGGAATTTTATAAGAACATCATCATTGGCCAGTGGTGGATTATTGATTGGCTTTAATCTATTTACAGCCTGTAAACCAGAGGTGAAACCTCCGGTTGATCTTTCACTATTGGATTTTAACGATTTTAATGCCTTCATCAAGATAGCGGACAACGGGGCAGTCACCATTATTGCTCCAAATCCTGAAATAGGACAGGGTGTTAAGACATCCATGCCCATGATCATAGCAGAAGAACTCGATGTGGCCTGGGACAATGTATACGTTGAACAAGGTATTCTGGATACAAACAATTATACAAGACAAGTCGCAGGAGGTAGTCAATCCATTCGGTTTGGTTGGGAACCATTGCGTCAAACAGGGGCCACAGCCCGACAAATGCTTGTGAATGCTGCTGCGGCTAGATGGGGGGTTGATCCTTCAGAGTGTACCACAAGTGAGGGAGTTATCACCAATGCCAAAGGCGAAACTTTGGGATATGGAGATGTCGTAAAAGAAGCTGCTGCCCTAGAAGTACCGGAAGACGTAACCCTAAAGGACATAAAAGATTTTAAAATTATCGGCACCGATGCGCGCAATGTGGATATTGATAAAATTATCACAGGCAAACCGTTATTTGGCTTGGATTATAAACGGGAGGGAATGGTCTACGCATCAGTTTTAAGACCCCCAGCGTTTGGACAAAAACTGGAGTCTTTTGATGATGCAGATTCCCGGGCCACTGCCGGAGTGAGCGATGTTATCAGATTTGGGGATAAGATTGCTGTATTGGCGAAAGATACATGGTCTGCCATGAAAGGTAAAAAAGCGCTAAAGGCAGTCTGGAAAACGGATACCAAATTAGAAAGCACGGAAGACCATGATAGAATATTAATGGGGCTTTTGGATGGAAATAAATTTGAAACACTTCGTTCCGATGGTAATATTAAAAAGGCATTTGCCAATGCAGATGATGTATTGGAACGCACATATGAGTCGCCTTTTTTACCACACAATTGCATGGAACCCATGAATTTCTTTGCAAATGTTACCGATGAAAAGATTGAATTGGTTGGCCCTATTCAGACTCCAGAGTGGACGGCAAATAGAATTGCAGAAACGTTGGAAAGGGATGTAACCGATATTCATTTGGAAATGACCCGAATGGGAGGTGGTTTTGGAAGACGGTTATATGGAGATTTTGCCATTGAGGTGGCGGAAATTTCGAATTTGGCCAGAAAACCAATTAAGGTAGTTTTTTCCAGGGAAGACGATATGACTGATGGTATTTATCGTCCAGCGATTAAATATAGAATAAGTGCAGCTGTTAAAGATGGTAAAATTACCGGCTATCATCTTAAGGAAGCATCAGTTAATTCGAATATGTATGACTTGATTCCAAATTTCTTTCCGGCGGGAGCTATAGAGAACTATCAAGTGGATGTAGCCAAACATGACAGTAATATTACTACCGGAGCTTGGAGAGCTCCCTATACCAATTTCCTTGCATTTGCCGAACAAAGTTTCTTTGATGAACTAGCGGAAATGATGGAAGTAGATCGAATACAACTCCGATTGGATTTATTGGAAAAAGTAAAAGGAACCACCGATGATCGAATTCAATACGATCCTGAGCGTTTGCAAGGAGTTATAAAAATGGCGGTCGATAAATCAGGTTGGGGAACAAAACCAGAAGGTATTTATCAAGGCTTTGTGGCCTATTATTGCCACAATACCCATGTAGCGGAAGTGGCAGACGTAGAAATAGAACACGGAATGGCAGTGGTGAAAAAAGTGACCTGTGTAGTGGATTGCGGAATTGTTGTTAACCCACTAGGGGCCCTAAACCAAATAGAAGGAGGGGTAATAGATGGAATTGGACATACCATGTATGGTGATTTTACATTTAAAGATGGTGTACCACAAGCCAAAAATTTTGATGCTTACCGCTTAATACGAATGAAGGAAGCTCCTATTGTGGAGACCCATTTAATACAAAATGATTTGGCTCCGACCGGCTTGGGTGAGCCTACGTTGCCACCTGCAGGGGGTGCGATTGCGAATGCATTAAAAGCGGCCACAGGGAAAAGGTTTTACAAGCAACCTTTTATGAAAAACCCTGAGTTGTTCAGAGTACCAACAAAAGAAATCATAGGATAAATATGACCATATTATTATTTGGCATAATCAAGGACATCGTTGGAAGTTCAACATTGTCTATGCCCATCCCCAATGGATCGAGGATAAAATCACCTAAAACGGTAGGGGAACTAAAGAAATATTTAGGCAACACCTATCCGGACTTGCAAAAATTATCCTCTTTGGCCGTTGCGGTGAACAGCTCCTACGCGGAAGATAGTACAGAAATAGATTTTCATGATGAAATAGCGCTGATTCCACCGGTCAGTGGTGGTTAAAAAAGATTATCTTGCACTGGAATTGAATTGAAGCTATTTATTAATAGAATTTTAGAAGAATACAGCATTAATGTTGATAGACAACCACAACAGAAAAATTAATTACCTGCGTTTGGCGGTCACGGACCGTTGTAACCTACGTTGCAATTATTGTATGCCTTCGGAGGGAATCAATTTTGCCAATAATGACAAATTGTTCACTATTGAAGAACTGTCCAAAATAAGTGAAATCATGGTGGATCAGGGAATCGATAAAATTCGGATTACAGGAGGGGAACCGTTTGTGCGTAAAGATTTAATGGTGTTATTACAAAAATTATCCACCTTGGATGGGCTAGATGACATTTCCATTACTACAAATGCTACATTGATAGGCCCTTATATTGATCAACTCAAGGAATTGGGGATCAACAACATAAATGTAAGCTTGGATGCCATCGATAGGGAAACTTTTGAGCGTATTACGAGACGTAACCAGTATGATACCGTTCATAGCAACCTTATACGTTTGATCACAGAAGGATTTAATGTCCGCATCAATTTTATTGTGTTGGAAAATCAGAACACACAGGATATTTTGCCGATTTTGAAATTGATGAAACATTACAAGGTTTCGGTCAGGTTTTTGGAGGAAATGCCTTTTAACGGGGGTTCTAAAAAATTCAACACCATCGAATGGGATTACAAAAGAATTTTACAACATATCACAAACGAATTTTCTGATATTGAATTAATCCCTTCTCCAAAAACTTCGACCTCAATTAATTACAAGATCAAGGGGCATGTGGGGACATTTGGTTTGATCCCTTCTTTTAGCCGTACCTTTTGCGGTAGTTGTAATCGCTTACGTATTTCGGCAACGGGGGACGTCATTACCTGCTTATATGGAAAGCCCAGCATAAACCTAAGGGATATAATGCGTGGGGAGAATTCAGAAGACAATATCAAAGCCCATATTTTAAAGGCCATAGGAAACAGGGCCAAGACCGGGTTTGAAGCCCAGAAAAATCATACTTCGGTTTTTGAAAGTTCAATGACCTCGATAGGAGGTTGATATTAAAATGAAAAGTAGTACTACTGATAAGATATACGGGTTGGTCCTCTCTGGTGGAAAAAGCACTAGAATGGGAATGGACAAGGGTACTATAGCTTATCATGGTACTCCACAACGGGAATATTTGTACAATTTACTGGATCAGGTCTGTAATCGGACATTTCTTAGTATCCGATCAGAGCAGGAAAACGACCTACCTAAGGGGATGAATACAATATTGGACGAAAATCAATATAAAGGCCCTTATAATGGTTTACTAAGTGCACATCATCAGTATCCCGATGTTGCTTGGTTGGTACTGGCTTGTGATTTACCCTTGATGGACTTATCTGCCCTTAAGCAGTTGATCAATGATAGAACCCCCGATAAAATTGCCACAGCATTCGCAACAAGGGATAGCCAATTGCCAGAGCCCTTGGCGGCCATATGGGAACCAAAGGGTTTACAGGAATCTATTATCCAACAAAAAAATGCCAATAGCAGCTGTCCAAGAAAATTTTTGATACAATCAGATGTTGCTTTGGTCTATCCCAATAATGAACAGGTATTGCTTAATGCGAATGATAAGGAAGAATACGAAAAAGCTATCACAAAAATAACTGCCATTTGAAAGGTAATCGTTACATAAGACAAACTTCCCTAAAGGATTTTGGATCCGATGGACAGCAAAAACTCAAGAATTCAAGAGTTTTAGTGGTAGGGATTGGCGGATTGGGTATTCCCGTATTGCAATATCTGAACGCAATGGGAGTAGGGACTCTTGGAATGGTGGAACAGGATATCGTAGACATCAGCAATATACAGCGCCAAGTCATGTACTCGGAGAGTGATATTGGCAAATCAAAGCTGGAAGTGGCCCATGAAAAATTGGTTGTTCAAAATTCCGAAACCTGTTTTAAGATATATGATACTTTTTTAACCCGGGATAATGCGTTGGATATTATTGCTGGATATGATTTGGTAGTGGATGCCTCTGATAATTTCCCCACCCGTTATCTTATAAATGACACCTGTGTTATTTTAAACATTCCTTTTATTTATGGTGCTTTACACGGTTTTGAAGGACAAATAAGTGTGTTTAATTTTGATAGTGGTCCAACATATCGATGTTTGTTTCCCAAAATGCCCTCTAATAAAGAAGTTCCAAATTGCAACGATAATGGTGTATTGGGAGTAATTCCTGGGATTGTCGGCAATCTACAAGCCTTGGAAGCTGTAAAAGTGATTACAGGTATAGGTGAGGTAATGTCCGGTATGTTGCTACTTTTCAATGGTTTAAACCAATCATATCAAAAAATAAAACTAAAGCTTAATCCTAGTAATTTGAATATTACACAACTTCAGGAATCTTATGAAACACCGGGATGTTCCTCATTGGCGGCAATAACAGTGGAGGACCTTCAGCAATTAATTGACACCAAAACTTCTTTGCAGATTATTGATGTAAGAACCCTTGAAGAATTTGTTACATCACATCTTCCTAAAACCAAAAATATTCCGCTTGATGAATTGGAGGTGCGCGGTCATGAAATGGATTTTAATCAACCGGTATACTTCCTTTGTCAATCGGGTGCACGTAGCCAAATTGCACAAGAACAAATGCAACTAGAATTTCCAGAAACAGAATTTATCTCAATATTGGGAGGCATCAATACCTATATGACTGTATGCTCTTGACTCCTCAGGAATTTATTTTGATTTTTATGGGGTTTTTTGTTGTTGCCACTCTTTATTCTTCGGTAGGCTTTGGTGGCGGATCAAGTTATCTTGCTATACTAAGCCTTGTTTTTACTAGCTTTTTTGATATTCGAAGCACCGCTTTGCTTTGTAATCTTATTGTTGTTTCAGGAAGCTGTTATGCCTATTATAAGAAAGGCCACCTAAACTTTAAAAGGGTCATGCCTTTTGTTATAACAAGTATTCCGTTGGCTTTCATTGGGGCTTCTTTCAGGCTGAAAGAAAATATTTTTTTTATTATTTTGGGTTGCGCCCTCATTATATCAGCATCGGCCTTGGCAATACAGACTCTAAAATTGTCTAAAGAATTGGCATTGGAGAAAAATTACCCCCCCTATATTACCTATTTTCTTGGCGGTGCAATAGGATTATTATCAGGACTAGTAGGTATTGGTGGCGGTATTTTCCTAGCACCGGTATTAAATCATATGCGATGGGCTAAATCGATTAAAATTGCCGCTCTGGCCAGTTTTTTTATTTTGGTGAATTCCTTTTCCGGAATTGCAGGGCTTATTTCAAATGGCACCTTTCAATTGCCCTGGAGAGAGGCAATGGGATTGCTTGTAGCTGTTTTTATAGGCGGACAGTTGGGGATACGCATAAGTTTGAGTAAATTAACCGGTAACGGCATAAAACTTATTACCGCCCTTTTGGTTTTTATTGTTGGAATACGGGTATTGGTGAGTAACGGTCTACAAATTACATTTTAAGATGATTGCATTTAAAGAAGCATATGAAAAGGTATTAAGCCATAGTCAAACATATGGCATGGAAAAAGTACTGTTGGCGTCATCCATGGGTAGGGTGTTATCGGAAGATGTATTTGCAGATCGGGATTTCCCTCCCTTTGATAGGTCCACCAAAGACGGAATCGCTATTGACTATGAAGGAATAGTGAATGGACTCTTTGAGTTTAATATTGAAGGGGTTGTTGCTGCAGGGACTCCGAAAACTAAGTTATCCAACACCAATAATTGTTTAGAAATAATGACAGGTGCCGTACTTCCGGAGAACACAAATACAGTAATCATGTACGAGGATGTCACCATTGAAAATGGTAAAGCCACGATAAACAAACAACCAAATAAAGGACAGAATATTCACCGTAGAGGGGGTGATGAAAAAGAAGGTGCTCTGGTATTGGAAGAAAACACCAAAATATCCGCATCGGAAATAGGAGTATTGGCTGCTGTGGGAAAAGCAGAAATTTGGGTTAAAAAATTACCAAAAATCACTTTAATTTCAACAGGAAATGAGCTGGTAGAGGTAACAGATACCCCTTTGCCCTATCAAATTAGAAAATCGAACATGCATTCGCTATATGCCGCACTTTCAGAAGAGAATGTTGTTCCCCAACAACTGCATTTGGCCGACGACAAAGCACTGATTAAAAAAGAACTTTCCAAAGCCATGTTGAAAAATGATGTATTGATGCTTAGTGGGGGGGTATCCATGGGGAAATATGATTTTATACCAGCAGTATTGGAGGAACTGGGGGTTAAAAAGGTTTTTCATAAGGTATTACAGCGACCGGGTAAACCTTTTTGGTTTGGGTTGCATAAAGAGAGCAATACGGTGTTATTTTCCTTTCCAGGGAATCCTGTATCCACCTTTGCCAATTATCATATTTATTTTAAGGATTGGTTTAACAAATCTTTGGGATTGTCGATTCCTAAAATTGATGTAGTTTTAGCACAAGCCATAATGGTTGAAGGTACTTTAACCCGCTTTATTAGAGTAAAAATTAATGTGGTACATGGAAAACTAGTGGCTGGATTGGTCACTGGAAATGGTTCTGGGGATTTAACAAGCTTGGCAAAATCAGATGGATTTATTCGTTTGGAACCCATGGCCCAATCTTATGAAAAAGGAGATATTGTACCCTTTGTTGCCACACGCAGAAAAGCATAACAATGACGCACGAGCTTAAGAAAATAATTAAAGCATATAGGGCTGCCCAAACTGAAAACTTAAAAACGATTATGGCGACCGTAGTTGCCTTGGATGGCTCATCTTACCGCAGACCAGGGGTTCGAATGCTTATTTTGGAAGACGGTTCAATGGTTGGTGCTGTAAGTGGTGGTTGCGTGGAAAAAGAAGTGCTACGGCAGGCGGAAAGTGTTTTTAATACCAATCAACCTAGGATAATGACCTATGATGGGCGCTACCGATTGGGATGTGAAGGTATTCTATATATTTTAATAGAACCCTTTAATCCAGATAAACAAATGTTGGATGCCTTTGACGAAACCCTTTTGCAAAGAAAGACATTTATGGTATCCTCTTACTTCTTAAAAGAGGATGTCTCAAGTACACATTTTGGTTCTGTATTCCAGATTCAAGACATGGTATTGCCTATACAAGCTGGTTTTAATCCTGAAAAGAGCAAGACTTCTCCTAAGCTTAAGAAGTTCACTCAGGAAATGAACCCATGCTTTAAGCTTTTAATTATTGGGGCAGAGCACGATGCTGTGCAATTATGTAACTATGCTGCGTTGTCCGGATGGGAGGTTAGCATTATGACTACCCCAATGGAAGAAAAGAATATTTTAGATTTTCCCGGAGCAGTGGAATTTATAAACTGTGATCCAGAGGAAATGAACATGGATAAAATAGACCAACAGACCGCAGTTGTATTCATGTCACATAGTTATGTAAAAGATTTAAAATACTTAATAGCACTAAGTGATACAAAACCTGTTTATTTAGGGATATTGGGACCTAAAAAAAGAAGGGAAAGATTACTAGGGGAGTTTTTGGAGCACTGTCCAGAAGTATCCGACGAATTTTTTGATAATATTCATGGCCCTGCCGGACTCAACATTGGAGCGGAAACACCTCAGGAAATTGCTATTGCAGTTATATCTGAGATTTTATCAGTTATCCGTAAACAAGAGCCGATGATGCTCAAAAATAAAAAGGAAGGGATACACAATTAATGGATAGACACAACAATCCAATAGCAACCCTTATCATGGCAGCTGGAGCATCTACACGAATGGGCCGTATAAAACAATTACTGCCTTGGAGAAATACTACATTACTTGGAAATGCGATTCGTAATGCCAAAGCTGTTGCACAAGGTGAAGTTATTGTGGTCCTTGGCTCAAACGCAGTCACCATTCAAGAAAAAATAGAAGAGGAACATGTTGTTGTAATTAAAAACGAAAATTGGAAATTGGGTTTAGGGGCTTCCATTGCTTGTGGCATTCAGGCATTACAAAAGAAAAATACAGCCGTTGTTATTATGCTGGCCGACCAGCCATTGGTGGATTCAAATTTCCTTAACACGCTTATTGATTCCTTTTCAAAGACTGGAAAAGGAATTGTTGCCACTAGTTATGGCAATAGGACAGGGGTTCCTGCTATATTTGATAAAGCCTATTTCACGGAATTGGAGAAACTAAGTGGAGAATATGGAGCAAAGGATGTGCTTAAAAGGTATAAAAACGAAGTATTGAGTTTTGATCCCAAGGGAAAAGCAAGAGATGTGGACACAATAGACGACTATAATCTTCTAATTAAATCATTAAAGTAATTATTAAATATATACCCATAATAATATGTCAATCAAACATTTAACTATTTATTTTGTATTATTTTTTGTGTCCTTACCATTGCTTTTTTCACAGGAGATGGGCTTTGAAGAATACAATCCAATTTCAACACTTAAAGTACCCATCAACAAAGTTGAAAAAGCCAAATTCCCGTTTATAGATGTGCATAGTCATCAACGGAACATGGGCACCAAGGATTTGTCCCTGCTAATTGCAGATATGGATCGTATTAATATGAGCCTTATGGTAAACTTAAGTGGTAGGTCAGGTGAAGATTTAAAATTGGCCGTTGATAATATTAAAAACAATTACCCCAATAGATTTGTTGTTTTTGCCAATGTAAATTTTGATGGAGTAGGTGGGCCAGAATGGATCGAAAAAGCCGTGAGTCAATTAGAGGCTGACGTAAATAGTGGTGCCAAAGGTTTAAAGGTGTATAAGAACTTGGGGCGGTCCAAGGATGTGAATGGAAATCGATTGACGGTGGATGATACCCGTCTAGATCCCATTTGGGCCAAATGTGGGGAATTGGGAATACCTGTTTTAATCCATACTGGAGATCCGAAGTCATTTTGGGATGATTTTGATAGTGAAAATGAGCGATGGCTAGAGCTTAAAACCCATCCTCGAAGAAAACGATCTAGTACGGATCCCATTCCTTGGCCAGAGCTTATGGCCGAACAGCACCGCATGTTTAAAAAACACCCAAAAACCAAATTTATCAATGCACATATGGGTTGGTATGCCAATAATTTGGGGAAACTGGCTGAGTTGTTGGAAGAAATTCCAAATATGTACGTGGGAATTGGAGCAGTGATTGCTGAATTAGGACGACAACCCCGAAATGCACACACCTTTTTCACCAAATATCAGGATCGAATTCTTTTTGGTAAGGACAGTTGGAAACCCGAGGAATTCCCTACTTATTTTAGGGTACTGGAAACAAATGATGAGTATTTTCCCTATTACAAAAAATACCATGCCTTTTGGGCCATGTATGGTCTTGACCTACCCGATGAAGTATTGAAAAAAGTATACTATAAAAATGCATTGAAACTAATTCCGGGACTGGATAAAAGTTTGTTTCCAAAAGAATAGGAAACCGTAGTCGACAAACTTTCCTAACCCAGTACCAACTTTAATTCGTTCCAAAAGAGTTTAACTTATATAATTTGGGATTTTGGGGAAAAGACAGTTACTTGTATGGTGTAACCCATAAATCTTAAAGAGTATGTGCAGCAAACATCAATGTTTTATTGTTCCGCCACACATATTGGAAGAACTGGCAAAGCGGGGTAGCATAAGCTGTAAAAAGACCCTGAACGACACACATAGGATTTTACAAAAGCGTAATACCGTACTGAACAACCTGTTGATTAAAGAGCAGGAAATCGGTAAGGGGGAACGCCTTGTCTATGATAGCCAAAACAAATATCAACAAAGGGTTGCCTTGGTTCGGAAAGAAGGTGATGGTGCGGTGAACGATCAAACGGTCAACAATGCCTATGATATTTCCGGATTTGTTCATGGGTATTTTAAAGATACTTTTGGATTAAATTCGGTTAACGGGGAGGGCATGGAACTCATTTCAAACATCCATTATGGCAAGGATTATAACAATGCTTATTGGGATGGAGATGAAATGACCTACGGAGATGGAGATCAGATTGAGTTTAAAAATTTTGCCAGCGCAATAGATGTAGTGGCCCACGAAATCACACACGGTGTTACACAATTTTTGGCCAATTTGGAATATAGTGGCCAGTCCGGCGCTTTGAACGAGCATTTTTCCGATGTATTTGGGACAGTAATCAAACAAAAATATTTTAAGCAGGATATTGCTGTGGCCGATTGGCTCATCGGGGATACGGTAGTCACAAAAGCCTTCCCTGGCAAGGCGATACGTTCTCTGATGGCTCCAGGAACGGCCAATGATTTTGACAGACAACCAGACCATATGAAAAATTATTATTCTGGAACAGCTGATAATCAAGGGGTACATATCAATTCCGGAATTCCCAATAAGGCCTTTTATCTCAGTTGTATAGAAATTGGTTTGGACGAATGTGCCCTTATCTGGTATGAGACCTTAAAGGTCCTTTGGAGAACTGCAAATTTTAATGATTTATTGGAAATTATGATCCAAGTCACCCAACGGTTGACCTATGAAGATAAGGTCTGCAATAAAGCCCTAGATAGTATTGGTAAAAGTTTTTCGGCAGTAGGACTAACACAGGTCGTGGCATGAAATATGAGCTTACCATAGAAGGAGGATTTGCAGGAATCCATAAAGATTTCAAGGGAGAAATTGATCTAGGTGAACACCAAAATAAAGAGATGTTCAATCTCTTGGAAACTTCTCAACAACCTCCGAACGAACTGCTAAGGGATGGATTAGTGTACCAATTAAGATTGGAAAACAAAGACCAAATTTTGCATACAGCATTCGATGACTCCAATTTACCTAAGGAAGTTAGGAGTCTAATCGATATCATCATGCAAAAAAAGTAATTGATATTCCAAAATATTGTAGTTCCTGATTATTTACTTAAATTCAATTAATGAAACGGTTGGTTAATCGTTTTATACTAGTTGAATATATACGAATTATGGGAACTGAAATAGATTCTTTTGACGCAATTGTTATAGGTTCGGGCATTTCCGGAGGGTGGGCGGCAAAGGAATTATGTGAGAATGGGTTAAAAACTTTAGTGCTGGAAAGGGGTCGTAACATTGAACATTTAAAAGATTACCCAACAGCTAATATGCATCCATGGGAGTTTGAATACCGTGGACGTATGAGTAAGGAATATTACGACAAAAACCCTTTGATATCGAAGGCTGCAGGTTTAGCAGCGGATACGGCCCATTTTTTTATTGAAGATGAAGATCATCCCTACATTCAGGAAAAACCTTTTGATTGGATCAGGGGATATCAAGTTGGTGGAAAATCCCTAACTTGGGGCAGGGCATGTCAACGTTGGAGTGAATATGAATTTAAGGCTCCAAATAAACATGGTTATGGAATAGAATGGCCCATAAAATACGAAGACGTAGCGCCCTGGTATTCACATGTTGAAAATTTTATTGGCGTATGTGGAAATACAGATGGTATAGAAGCAATGCCCGACGGTGAATTTTTACCCCCTTTCGATTTTACATGCGTAGAGCAGCATATGAGCGATACGATAAAAGAACACTACCCAGACAGACACTTGGTTCAAGGTAGATGGGCACAATTAAGTGAGCCTCAAGAAATTCATCTGCAGCAGGGGCGTGGAAAATGTCAAGCACGTAACCTATGTATGAGGGGCTGCCCTTTTGGGGGCTATTTTAGTTCGGTGTCTTCTACACTCCCTTGGGCCGACAAGACCGGAAACCTAACAATTAGACCGTTTTCAGTGGTGCATTCCATTATTTATGATGAAGAATCTGGGAAAGCTTCAGGGGTAAAGATCATTGATGCCAATACACAGGAAGAAATTATTTTCAAAGCACGGATCATTTTTGTAAATGCTTCAGCCTTAAATACAAACCTGATATTACTTAATTCAAAATCGTCCCGTTTTCCCAAAGGGTTGGGTAATGATAGTGGTCTTTTGGGTAAATATATTTGTTTTCATATCTATAGAGGCAAAGCAGGAGGTAAAATTGAAGGTTTTGAAGACAAATATGTCTATGGAAATAATCCAACAGAGCCTATATTGGCAAATTTTCGTAATCTAAAAGAGCAAGAAATGGACTTCGTAGGGGGGTATACTACATTTTGTGGAGCCTATCGGGTACGTAATAATCAACTTGCAAATAGTGAAAATTCAAATTGGAGCCGATTTTAAACACGCATTAAGTGAAGCAGGAGAGTGGCATTTATACATGTACATGCAAGGTGAAACAATTCCCAAAGCAACTAATAGGGTTTACCTAAGTGAGGATAAAAAAGATCAATGGGGAATTCCACTCTTGGTCACCGATGTAGGCTATGATGAAAACGATGATAAAATGGTAGCTGATTTTCTAGAACAAAGCAAGGAGATGTTGGAGAAAATTGGATGTATAGATGTAGAAGTACATGACAACAAACAAGCCCCAGGGTTGGATATTCATGAAATGGGGGGTGTACGAATGGGGAAAAGCCCTGAATATTCCCTCTTAAATAAAAGGAATCAAATGCACTTGTGCAAGAATGTATTTGTTACCGATGGTGCATGTATGACCAGTACGGGAAATCAGAGTCCGTCTATACTATACATGGCGCTTACGGCCAGGGCAGCCAATTTTGCAGCGGAAGAATTTAAAAAGGGAAACTTATGATTAAAATGTAATCTATGAACAATAAAGTAGGTATTGGAATTATAGGGTCACAATTTATTTCTTCCATACATGTGGAAGCATTGGAAACAGTTACAGATGCGGAGATTATAGCAGTGATGTCCCCAACTAAAGGGAATGCCAAAAAATTTGCCACAAAACATGGGATCCCTAACTATTTCACGGACATTGATGCTCTGTTAGCCATGGATGAAATTGAAATGGTGGTTATTGGCGCTCCCAATTCGGTGCATTGCGATATTACATTAAAAGCCGCTAAAGCCGGGAAACATATTGTGGTGGAAAAACCTTTATGTGTAAACTTAACTGAAGCGGATCTCATGATTGATGCTTGCAAAGAAGCGAACGTTAAATTAATGTATGCAGAGGAACTATGTTTTACACCTAAATATGTGAGACTTAAGGGGCTGTTGGACGAAGGGGCTTTGGGAAAGCCTGTTCTTCTTAAACAATCTGAAAAACATGATGGCCCACATGCAGCACATTTTTGGGATGTGGAAAAGTCTGGTGGGGGAGTTACAATGGACATGGGTTGCCATGCCATAGAATTTTTTAGATGGTTGAACGGTAGAACCCCTATAAAATCGGTTTATGCACAAATGTCCACCAGTGTACATACAGATAAAACAATTGGGGATGACAATGCAATTATTATTCTGGAATTTGAAAATGGAGTTATTGCTATTGCCGAAGAAAGTTGGACAAAACTAGGGGGAATGGATGATAGGGCTGAAATACACGGTTCGGAAGGAGTGGCCTATGCAGATGTGATCCAGGGGAACTCTATTCAAACCTATAGCCAAAAAGGAGTGGGATATGCGGTTGAAAAAGCTGGAAATACTGTTGGTTGGAGCTATACCATCTATGAAGAAATTTGGAATTATGGTTTTCCACAGGAATTTGCACATTTTGTTGATTGCGTAAAAAACAACAAACAGCCATTGGTCACAGGTGAAGATGGCAAGGCTGTTTTAGAAGTTATTTATGCCGCCTATGAATCGGCGGGG
>CAXMOE010000013.1:0-6509 GCA_964194835.1 uncultured Flavobacteriaceae bacterium
GTACCCATAAATATTAGTGCAGAAATCTTATGTTCTTTTTTGGAAGTAATAGATATCGGAGTATAGTGGGTAGCATCCACTTTCCTGGTCCAAACATACCATCCATAAACGCTCATGATAAAATAATAGCCATTAATAAGCATATCGCCTAACAGACCCCACTTTACTAAAAGGTACACAAAGATAGCCGTACTGATCATCCCGGTGGGGTACACTAAAATATTATTTTGTTTAGAGAACCAAACTGAAAATAAACCAAAAATTACAGCAACAACTTCCAATACAATCTGATACGTTTCATATTCAGCATATTGACTGAACAATAAATCAAAAATGTGGTTCATAATCGCTTCTATCAGATTTTACAATTTTCATAAACAAAAGGCCGTTGTCAATGATTTCGAAAACCTCTTTTATTTCAGTCTGCAACACTTTCATAACCACATCATACTCACCATAGACTTGTGTGCTTAACGGGTTTTCTAATACGGTAAGTCCAGAAGTCCTGAGTTTTTTAATAAAGTTGATTATTGGCTCCTCAAAAGTGTCCTGAAGGGGCGTTAAGGTAAGCTCTACCGATATGTTCATCATTCAATTAGTTGGATTAGACTAGGAATATGATATTCCCTTATTCTTTGACGGCATATACGCAAGTGAATCCTTCAAACTCCATAAAACGGATGGTATAGTATGATAAGTTGCCCTGGTACAATATTTCAGCTGTAGTCTCAGCCGTAGCAAACGAGAAATCCTTTACATCAACGTGATGATAAAAACTAAGTCCCTTTTGTGCATAAATTTTATAAAGTGATTCCTTGGCTCCCCAAACAATGGTCAATTTCCTTACCAATGCCTCAGTATTGGCCAAAGTTCGGTACTCCTCCAAAGGGGTGAATTTATTGGCAATCCTCAAAATCTTTTCCCGTTGCATCTCAATGTCTATGCCCACTTCGTCATCCTCACCTACTATAATCCCAGTAAATACGCGGGAATGTGTAATGGATATATGCTTTCCATCCTTCAAATGTGGTTTTCCGACATCGTCGTATAACAAGTCGTGATCCCCGTATCCAGCTTCCGCCAACAAATGCCGTATACTTAAAAAACCCCTACGGTGCAATTCAGATTTCATTCTGTCTACCCGATCCTTACAATGTTGGGTCAAAACTACATCTTTGGATAGTTCAGCTTCTGATTCCTCTATCTTCCATATATAGACCTTTATTCCAGGGTTTACCGTTATTGTTTTGTAAAGAGGCATTGCTTTATTTAACTAATTCTTACCTTTGCAGATGCTGGTCAGCAGCAACGCTATTAATTGACTAAAGTAAAAATAAAAAAGGATATGAGTACCAAAACTATTCCTTATATACCCAATAAGGTAAAAGATATTTCCCTGGCAGATTGGGGAAGAAAAGAGATTGAATTGGCCGAGGCAGAAATGCCTGGTCTGATGTCACTTCGTCAGGAGTATAAGGACAAGCAGCCCTTAAAAGGCACCCGTATTGCTGGCTGCCTACATATGACCATACAAACGGCTGTGTTGATTGAAACATTGATTGCTCTTGGTGCAGAAGTCACATGGAGTTCCTGTAACATTTTTTCTACCCAGGATCATGCGGCAGCAGCCATTGCCGCGGCCGGAATTCCTGTTTATGCATGGAAGGGAATGACCGAAGAGGAATTTAATTGGTGTATTGAACAGACCTTGTTCTTTGGTGAAGACAGAAAGCCTTTAAACATGATCTTGGACGACGGTGGGGATCTAACCAACATGGTATTGGACCAGTATCCTGAAATGGCCACTTCCATCAAAGGGCTATCTGAAGAAACTACTACAGGGGTTCATAGACTGTATGAAAGGGTAAAAAATGGAACCTTACCAATGCCCGCTATTAATGTAAACGACTCTGTGACCAAATCCAAATTTGATAACAAATACGGTTGTCGCGAAAGTGCTGTGGATGCCATTCGTAGAGCTACCGATACCATGCTTGCAGGAAAACGCGTTGTGGTTGCGGGTTATGGTGATGTTGGCAAGGGGACGGCTGCTTCATTTAAGGGGGCTGGATCTATTGTCACTGTTACAGAAATAGACCCCATTTGTGCATTGCAGGCCGCTATGGACGGTTTTGAGGTAAAGAAAATGGACACAGTAATTGGAAATGCAGATATCGTTATCACCACAACTGGCAATAAGGACATTATCCAATCGCAGCATTTTAAATCCATGAAAGACAAGATAATTGTTTGCAACATTGGCCATTTTGACAACGAAATTGACATGGGTTGGTTTAACAAAAACTATGGCCACACAAAAGACGTAATAAAGCCTCAGGTAGATAAATATACCCTTGATGGAAAGGATATAATTGTATTGGCTGAAGGCAGATTGGTAAATTTAGGTTGTGCCACCGGACACCCAAGTTTCGTAATGAGTAATTCCTTTACTAACCAGACCTTGGCCCAAATAGAACTTTGGAACAATAATGAAAACTATAAAAACGACGTATATACACTCCCCAAACACCTGGATGAAAAAGTGGCCAAACTTCACTTAGCGCGTTTAGGTGCAGAATTGGAAACGTTGAGACAGGACCAAGCCGAGTATATTGGAGTAACTGTTAATGGTCCTTTTAAACCGGAATACTACCGATATTAGAACCATCTAAATATTCTAGATTCGGAACCCTTATCAATAACTGAACGTTATTCAGTTGTTGGTGAGGGTTTTTTTATTCAATTCCCAATCGTACATCTCGGGTGAGAGAAAACAAAAAACCCTCTCTATTTCTAGAAAGGGTTTTTTACTATCGTATTAAAAAAATCTTAGGCCTCAAACGCCTCAATGGAAACATAGGATTTTCCACCAGCTTTCTTTTCAAACTTTACAAGTCCATCAACTCTGGCGTGTAATGTATGATCTTTTCCGGCATAAACATTTTCTCCTGGATTGTGCTTCGTTCCACGTTGCCTAACTATTATGTTACCTGCAATGGCAGCTTGACCACCAAAAATCTTTACGCCTAAACGTTTCGATTCTGATTCTCTACCGTTCTTGGAACTACCTACACCTTTTTTATGTGCCATGATATTTTATTTTAATTCTTAACTATTTACTTAAAGCAGCAATTAAATCGGCCTTTTTCAATGAAGAAAGACCTTCAATTCCCTTAGCTTTTGCCATTTCTTTTAACTCAGCAACCGTTTTTTTGCTCAGATCTTCAGTAACATTGGCCACTTCTTTCTTAGCAGCCGGTGCAGCTTTAACAACTGGTTTAGCCTCCTTCTTGGCAGCTACTTTTTCAGCAGTGGCTTTGGGAGCAGTCTCTTTCTTTGGAGCTGCTGCTTTAGGTTCTGCTTTCTTAGCAACTTTTTTGGCTTCGGAAGCACTAATGCTTTCAATAACCAACTCAGTTAAATACTGGCGATGACCATTCTTCTTTTTGTAACCCTTACGTCTTTTCTTTTTAAAGACAATTACTTTATCACCCTTAAGGTGCTTAACGACTTTAGCCTCAACAACGGCTCCGTCTATAGCTGGGGCGCCAACAGTAATGTTTGTACCATCTTCCATTAAAAGAACGTTGTCAAAAGTTACCTTTTTCCCTTCTTCTTCCTGTAAACGGTGAACATATACTTTTTGGTCTTTTGCAACCTTAAATTGCTGCCCTGCTATCTCTACAATTGCGTACATAGCGTGTATATTAGTTTAATTCAAATAACGAACCTATTTTTCAATAGGCGGCTGCAAATATACTGCTAAATCATTAATCTACAAGGGATTTTTAGAAATTAATCAGCTTTCTTTTTGGGATTGTTGGAAGTCTTGAACAATTGCATAAAGGATAAGGTTAAAACCAAGGTAGTGGCAAAACCCATTATGGCCACAGTAAAGAAAACAATACCCTCAAAAGTACCGTAGTTCTTAAACCAGACTACAGATAGTTCTTTTAAAAACTCGGAGTTGATTTCAGTAGCATATAAAGCGAAAAACAGTGTGAATATAAGTGTTGCCACAAATCCTGTAATGACACCTCCCATAAATCCCTTTCTATAGTTAAAATTTTCTTTTTCTTTTTTTCGAAAATACCGTATAGCTTCATAAATCCCAAAGCCCGTGATTACCCCATTGAAAAGACTGAAAAATATATTGGTGTGCAACCCGAATAGCGACAAAATCAAAAAATACGCTATAAGGGATCCACTGGTGGCAATTCCAAACCGAATGGGTAGTGCAAATTCTTTCATTATCAAAAAATTTTCAAGTTGTGCTCTTTAAAGTTAAGAATATTGATGGATTATCCCATAAAAACTTCTTAAAGAAGCAAGTATTTTCTTAATTGAGAATTGAAGTGATGTAACTAGTGAATTCCTGTATTGGCAAAAGTGAACAAAAAAGATATTGAGAATAACAATTAAAAACCATAACGCCAATAAGATTCATAGACACTTTTTATAAGAATAAAAGAGGCGTCCCAAACCAAAAGCAACAAAGCTTCTTACGAACCTTTTTTTCAATGGTAATTCAATGTTAGCTATTATACTGCAAAAATCATATTTACACAGGGATCAAGCATTTCAATATTTTGTAATTTTACCGTACATCAAATTATCGTTCTATGAAGTCTGGAAAATATATCTTATTTGCAATTTTTACTTCCATATTGATTCTATCCTGTAAAAATGAAAAAAATACAGAAAAAAAACCTACTCAAATGCAAAATGTGATGGCAATTCATGATGAAATCATGCCGAAAATGGGTGTTATTAGTCATTTGAATGGGGAACTCAGTAAAAAACCCGATTCCAGTACAATTGGAATTGAATATGAAGAAGCTATAAATGATCTACAAGCAGCCAACAAATCTATGATGGATTGGATGAAAGGTTTTGGTGACCGATTTGATTCTGATGAAATCATGAATGGTAAGGCACTAAGTGTCCAAAAACAGGAATGGTTGGATGAAGAAGAAGCAAAAGTAAAGACGTTACGTGATCAAATGTTTGAGAGCATTAAAAATGCTGAAGCCATATTGGACTCAAATTAAAAGGTGCATCCTTGATTACACATAATTTAGTAACCTTGTTCTGTCGTTTGAATGAACCAAAATACAGAATGTAAAAGGCTATTCTTTCCAACGTAAAGTTTCCATTATTTTGCGAATGTCTTTTTGGAGAAACATTGCAGCAGGTAAAATGGAGTCATAGTTGGGTTTGGCATAAAAATACAGGGAACCGGTCACAAAGTGGTCCGTACTGTCTGTTACATAAAACTGGGATTGTGATGCAGCATCGCCTTTTACTTCATAGAACATCCCATATACTTGATTTTCATTGTTTATAAAAGGTTGTTCCACAATATTATCGGCTCTTGCCGCATGTTCATATGATAGCCGTTGGGCATCGGACATTAAATCCACAATATTATTTTCTACCTTTTTATAACTTATAAAAATTGAACCCTTCATTCTAGGGTAGTCTATATTCATTGACCCATTGTCCTTGGTCTTTAAATGGGCCTGCAAGTTATATTCAAACTGAAAGTTATCTGTCTCCAATAATTTTGAGGTAGCATCAGCGTACTCCAAACGTAGCATTGCTTTAGGTTTGGGATAATAGTTATCTCTGCAGTTAACCATGATAATAGCAAATAGCATAATTGCTATTATCCTTTTATTGTTCATTGGGAAAGGTTATTTTAATTTGTTTCAACCGCTTTTTGTCCAAACTCTCTACTACGAATTGATAGTTTTTAAACTGTATTTTCTCTCCTCTTTTGGGAAAGCTTCCGGCTATTTCCAAAACGAAACCGGCAATGGTCTCAGATTCTCCTTTTTGTTCTTCAAAATCTTCCTCGTCTTCAATATTAACTACTCTATAAAAATCCTTAAGGGCCGTTTTTCCGTCAAACACATAATTAAAATCGTCCAACTTTGAATAGATTAGGTCTTCATCATCAAACTCATCACTAATATCCCCTACAATTTCCTCAATAATATCTTCCAAGGTCACAATCCCGGATGTGCCTCCGTATTCATCTACCACTACCGCCAAGTGGTTTTTCTTTTCCTGAAATTCCAACAACAGGTCATCCAGTTTTTTGTTTTCTGGCACAAAATAGGGCTCACGTATCAACGGCATCCAATTAAAAGTTTTCCGTTCTATATGTGGTAATAGATCTTTAACGTACAGTACGCCCAATACATTATCCATATTTTCTGAAAAGACAGGTACACGGGAATATCCGTTTTGTTTGATTTGCTCAATTATCTCAGAAAATTTCATTTCCGAATTAAGAGCAAAAATATCAATACGCGGTCGCATGACCTGCTTGGTGTCCGTACTGCCAAAAGATACAATGCCCTCCAAAATTTTTTGCTCCTCTTTCGTGGTGTCCCCTTCGGATGCCAATTCCAACGCCTGGGAAAGATGATCTACACTTAGGCCAGACTTTTGCTTGCCCAGCTTATTATTTAGAAATATGGTTCCTAATCGCATGGGTGAAC
>CAXMOE010000013.1:6519-15840 GCA_964194835.1 uncultured Flavobacteriaceae bacterium
TTTCTGTTTGCATAAACTTTGGGTAAAATCTCCCCAAACATCAGTATCAAAAAGGTAGCGACAATTACCTCCAACAAAAACCGCAAGGAAACAACACCAAATAAAGTATAATTAATGTTGGCAAATAAGGTATCGCCGAGAGTACTGAACAATAATACAATTGCAATATTAATAGTATTATTAGCTATCAATATTGTTGCCAAAAGCTTCCTGGGCCTATCCAATAACTTGGCCACAATTTTCCCCTTTGCCAATTTACCCTCTTCCAATTCATTTACATCTGTTGGAGAGAGTCCAAAAAAAGCAACTTCTGCACCGGAAATTAGGGCAGAACAGGTCAAAAGAACAATTAATACAGTGGTTTTTAGTGCAAAGACACTGTCAAAAACAATAACATTTAGCAGCAAACTAACGGGGTCAGGATCCAATAGTTAATATTTATTTTAGTTAGTTTAAAACGGTAAATCATCATCTTGATCTGCATCGTTTGCAGTTAAGGTTTCTTTGGGTGTTTCTGCATTGGAAGGTACATCGGGTTGATTTGGTTTTTGTGCTCCACTTTGGGCATTTGCCAAGGCCTCTTTTTTGGTAGATAGAAAAGTGAATTCCTGCACATGCACTTCGGTAGTATAGCGTGTGGTACCATCCTCACCCTGCCATTGGCGATTTTTTAATCGACCCTCCACATAGATTTTATCCCCCTTACTAAGGTACTTTTCACATATCTCTGCAGCTTTATTTCGTACAACTATATTGTGCCAATCCGTATTGGTCACCTTTTCACCTGTTTGTCTATTGGTATAGGTTTCGTTGGTGGCCAACGGAAAACGTGCAATACAGTTACCTCCTTCAAAAAAATGTATTTTTACTTCATCTCCTAGATGCCCAATTAACATCACCTTATTTAATGTACCGCTCATAATTTTTATCTTATATCAAAAATACTAAATTTTAAATGCATTTATAAAATCTGCTACTAAAACTGGTACAGGATATTTGACCAGTTCCGATATTTCAATTCCATTGTTAAACTGTGTACTTGTTTTTACCACCCAAAATTTGGTGTGTAAACTTTGGTGCGATAGTTTATGTACGATTTGATTTTCATTGTACTGGTAAATCTCTGGGGCATCCTGTAAGTTTAATATATTGTGCATATTTTCCTTGACTTCCTTTAAGCCAATCTCCTTATTGGATTCCAATAATGGAAACTCAAATAAATTTTGCCAAATCCCCTTTCCTCTCCGCTGCCTTAATTGCGTTCTATTGCAGGCATCCAATACTACCAAATAATTAAAAAAGCGAGTTTTAATTTTAGTCTTGTTCAATTTTACGGGTAAATGATCTATTCTATTTTTTTGTAAGGCCACGCAGCTATTGTTCAATGGACAATTTCCGCAATTTGGTTTTTTAGGGGAGCATTGAATTGCACCAAATTCCATAATTGCTTGGTTGTAGTCCCTAGTATTGGAACAATCCATTATCTCTCTGGCCAATTTCTTGAAATATTGGGCTCCTTTTGTGGAATTAATATTGATATCCACGCCATAATAACGGGCCAAAACTCGATATACATTGCCATCCACAACAGGTTCTGCCTCATTAAAACAAATTGAGGCTATGGCGCTTGCTGTATAATCTCCCACTCCTTTCAACTTTAATAATTCCTTATATGTGACTGGAAATTGTCCCTCATATTTATCAACTATCATCTTCGCGGATGCATGTAAGTTTCTTGCTCGTGAATAATACCCCAAACCTTGCCAATTCTTCAACACATTTTCTTCACTTGCACTCGCCAATTCATACACAGTTGGGAAATTCTCCAAAAACTTTAAATAATATGGAGTGCCTTGCGCTACACGTGTCTGTTGCAATATGATTTCCGAAAGCCAAATTTTATAGGGATCTCTGGTGTTCCTCCAAGGAAGAATTCGTTTATTTTCGGAATACCAAAGGAGAATTTTTTTAGAAAAAGACATCAACTAAATAATAATGGCCAAAAGTAATGGTTTATATACTTAAAATTAGTCCTTTAAGACAAAAGATTGAATTTAATTTATATATTTGCAAGCCAAAAAAACATACAGAAAATTAATTACTCAAAATGACGAAAGCGGATATTGTAACAAGAATCTCGGAAAAATTAGGAATTGAAAAAGGAGATGTACAAGCAACAGTTGAATCTTTTATGGAAGAAGTAAAATCTTCCTTGGAAAATGGAGACAACGTTTACCTTAGAGGTTTTGGCAGTTTTATCGTGAAAACCAGAGCGGAAAAAACAGGAAGGAACATCTCTAAAAATACTACCATTAAAATCCCGGCACACAACATTCCGGCATTTAAGCCAGCCAAGGTTTTTGTAGAAGGAGTTAAGAGCAACGTACAAGTAAAATAAAAAAGTTTAATCAACAAAAGTATAGTTTTATGCCGAGTGGTAAAAAAAGAAAAAGACATAAGGTAGCAACGCATAAGCGTAAAAAGCGAAGAAGAGCTAACCGACACAAGAAAAAGTAGTTGTTACAACTACTTTTTCATTTTAATAAGTTCATTGACATAGAAATTCGAAAAAGAATTTCGGCAGGTTTATAGAACCTGTTTCAACTATTGTTTAATCTATTTATCCCGACATTAAGGATAAATATAAATTAATTCAGGTGAATAGAGAATTAATCGTAAGATCTAGTTCCAATACCGTCGATTTTGCCTTACTAAAAGATGGAAAACTCGCAGAATTACACAAAGAAGAGGACAGTAACAACTTCGCTGTAGGCGATATTATGATTGCAAAAGTACGAAAGCCCGTTACAGGTCTTAATGCTGCCTTTGTAAATGTAGGATATGAGAAAGATGCCTTTCTGCATTATCATGACCTAGGACCTCAGCTATCTTCTATGTTAAAATTCATAAAACAAGTCAGTTCAGGGAGATTAAAAGATTATACCCTAAAAGACTTTCCATCCGAAAAAGATATTGACAAGCATGGTAGCATCAATGATGTTATCAAGGCCAATCAATCCTTATTAGTGCAAATTGTTAAAGAACCCATATCCACCAAAGGACCCAGAATTAGTTCAGAACTATCTTTAGCTGGACGTTATTTGGTAATGGTCCCTTTTTCCGATCGCGTCTCAGTTTCTCAAAAAATCGAGAGCAAAGAAGAAAAAGATAGATTAAAAAGGCTTGTGCGAAGCATTAAGCCCAAAGGATTTGGTGTTATAATTAGAACGGTTGCAGAAGGAAAAAAAGTCGCGGAACTGGACAAAGATTTAGAAAACTTACTGATCAAATGGTCAGTAATGTGCAAGAAATTATATAAAGCTCCACATCCGTCTAAAGTGCTTATGGAACTCAATAGGGCATCCTCCATTTTAAGGGATATTTTTAACGATTCCTTTACGGGCATCCATGTGGATGATGAAACGCTTTATAATCAAATTAAAGATTACGTGCTTGAGATTGCACCTCAGAAAAGAATATTGTTAAGTTTTATAATGGCAAGGTTCCAATTTTTGAAAAATTTGGGATAGAGAGGCAAATAAAAACTTCATTTGGCCGAACAGCTTCCATGAGTAAGGGAGCTTATTTAATCATAGAACATACCGAAGCACTCCATGTTGTGGATGTGAATAGTGGAAATCGTTCAAATAAGGCCAAAAACCAAGAAGATACTGCACTGGAAGTTAATTTGCTTGCTGCTTCAGAAATCGCAAGACAATTGCGATTACGCGATATGGGAGGTATTATCGTTGTTGATTTTATTGACATGGGAAAAGCAGATCATAGAAGAAAACTTTTTGACCATCTTAGGGATGAGATGAAAGATGATAGGGCCAAACATAAAATATTACCTCCGAGTAAGTTTGGGCTAATTCAAATTACACGACAGCGGGTACGGCCTGAAATGAATATTAAAACAAGTGAAGAAGACCCCAACGGCAAAGGCCAAGAGGTAGAAGCACCGATTGTTTTAGTGGACAAATTAAAGGTCGATTTGGAAAGAATAATGAACGGCCCAAGAAAAGACAATGGAATTGTATTGAACATACATCCCTTCATTGCGGCCTACATTACCAAAGGATTCCCATCTATGCGTGCCAAGTGGTTCTTGGAATACAAAAAATGGGTGAAAATTCAACCTAGGGATGCTTATACGTATCTTGATTATCGTTTTAAGAATAAAGACGGTAAAACCATATATTAAGCAAAGAACTAAGCGGTCTCAGAAATGGGGTCGCTTTTTTTGTTTTATTACATTTGGAAAATGTATTCAAAAAAATCATATACACTTAATGAAGCCATCAAAAAACTTGAAGGTTATTGCGCATATCAAGATCGCTGCCATACCGAAGTAAACTTCAAACTGAAGGAGATGAATATGATCCCAGAGGTCATAGACCATATTGTGGTCCACCTTATCCAAAACAATTTTCTTAATGAGGAGCGATTTGCCAGAAGCTATGCCCGCGGCAAACACAATATAAAAAAGTGGGGAAGAAATCGTATTATTATCGAATTAAAATATCGCAAAATTACAGCCTATAATATACAAAGGGCTATGGAAGAAATCGACAGCACGGACTATTTGAGGACCTTGGACAACCTTGCAAGAAAAAAGCTTTCTGCAATTAATGAATCGAATATCCAAAAAAAAAGAAAAAAATTGGCCGATTATCTTTTTTACCGTGGCTGGGAAAGTCATTTGGTCTATGAAAAAATAGCCGAACTCATAAAATAACATTAGGAATTACTCCACAATGCAATGGGATTTCCAATTTCCCTAACCCCTTTTCAAAGAGGCTATCAATCTATTCGTTCGTTCAATGGCTTGTTGGTTTTTCCAATCGATCCAATCTTGACCTTTTATTCTTCGCATGAATTGATCAAAATACCGCATAAACAAAACGTTGTAGAAAGCCTTTCCAAGATTTGATGGATTCCGTGCTATGGCCCGTAAACTCATAGAAAAACCAGGGCTAATATATTTCATGTGGTGCCAGTACCCCTCCGGTATATATAATATTTCACCATGCTCCAACTGTGTTTTGTATCCCGATATATACTTCAACGCTGGCCATTGATTGAAATCTGGATTGGAAAAGTCAATGCTTTCATGGGTTATTAAGGAATGGGGTACTTTATATAAATATTTGTTTTCGGATTGGGGAAACAGAATACACTCTTTTTTTCCTTCAAAATGAAAATGGAAGATATTGGCCAGATCTATATCGTAATGCATAAATGTGTGTGAACCCTGCCCTCCAAAAAATAGCATCGGTAATCCTTTCATTAATCGAAGGCCAAAATCAGGATAGGTAAAATCTTTTTGAAGTTGTGGTACTTCCCTAAAGATATTCCAAAGAAAAATACGGTATTTCGTAGGTTCCCTTTTTAATAAGTCAATGTACTGGGCCATTTGCATTTTGGCATGTGGCTCATTAAAGCCATCCCTATAATTTACAGGCCTATCATCGTAAAGTGGTACAGTTATATTCCCGGCCACTTCTCTCATATATTCCAAATTCCATTTGGCATATGCCGGCCATTCCTCTACAAAACCCTCGATGACAACTGGTTTTTGAGGCTTAAAATAGTTTTCCAAAAACTCCTTCTTGGTAATGGTACTTACCCGAGGAATATCATATAGTTTCAATTGAATACCGTTATTTAAATATCAAATTTAAAAAACCCTAACAAAAAACAGCTTAAAATTTTCTTTAAATCTATGAAAACTAGGACAATTTTGCCTTTTCTTTTGCAGTTTCGTTCCTTTCTATAGTATGCCCTGGCCTAGACCATTTCGGTTTTTCACCCAAAGCTTTATGTTCGGAATCTTCAGCATCGACCGTATTTGGCTGTGCTGACTTTACAAAAGGTTTTTGAGGTGTTAAACCCAATAAACTGAACATTTCCATATCTTCGTTCACATCAGGGTTAGGGGTTGTAAGCAATTTATCACCTGCAAAAATGGAATTGGCCCCGGCAAAGAAACACATAGCCTGACCTTCTCTGCTCATTTCAGTACGCCCTGCAGAAAGTCTTACTTGTGTTTTAGGCATAACTATTCTTGTAGTAGCCACCATACGGATCATCTCCCATATGGAAATAGGTTCTATGTCTTCCATTGGAGTACCTTCCACGGCAACCAAAGCATTAATGGGAACAGATTCTGGTTGGGGATCCAATGTTGTCAGTGCTACCAACATTCCTGCTCTGTCCGCCAATTCTTCCCCCATTCCAATGATTCCACCACTGCATACGGTAACATTACTTTTGCGCACATTATCAATGGTTTCCAATCGATCTTCAAAAGCCCTGGTCGAGATAACATCCTTATAATAGTCCTCAGAAGTATCTAAATTATGGTTATAGGCATAAAGACCCGCCTCTGCCAAACGTACTGCTTGGTTTTCGGTAAGCATCCCTAGCGTGCAACATACTTCCATGTCGAGCTTATTAATAGTCCTCACCATTTCTAGTACTTGGTCGAACTCCTGTCCGTCCTTTACATTTCTCCATGCTGCACCCATGCAGACCCTTGAACTTCCAGAGGCCTTGGCCCGTAAGGCTTGTGCCTTAACCTGCGGAACGGACATAAGTTCGTTACCTTCTACGTTGGTGTGATAACGAGCAGCTTGAGGACAGTATCCACAATCTTCAGGGCATCCACCTGTCTTGATTGATAATAAGGTAGATACCTGAACGGTATTGGGATCATGATACTTGCGGTGTATACTGGCAGCATCATACAGCAGTTCCATTAACGGTCTATTATATATTTCGAGAATTTCCTCTTTGGTCCAATTATGTTTGGTTGCGCTCATATGATTAGATTAAATCAAGGTCAAAAATAGCCTATAATAATTAAAAAATACAACAATCAAATCCCTAATTGCGGTACTGTAAAACCCTAACCATTCTTATTTCAAACAATTAGAAATTATAACCTATGGCAATCTTAATAATACACTTACAGCATTACCCCCAAAACCTACAGCATTTACCATTATCCTTCTAATATTTTGAGGTGCGCCAGAATTATACAGAAACGGAACTGCTATAAACTGTTGATGTTGCATCATCAGCAAGGCTAGCTCTATACTTAGCATGCCCGAAGCACCAAACGTATGCCCTATTTTCCATTTATTGGTAGTTAAAGCAGGAATGGAATTATTGAAAACTTTTTCTATAGCTCTAAATTCGGATACATCCCCCTTAACCGTCCCTGGAGCGTGCATCACTATTATATCCACGTCTTTGGGGTCTAACGTTCCCATGGCCATATTCATGGAGCGCTGAAAACATTGCGCATCTGTAGATATTGAAATATTATGTGCCAACGGCTCTGTAGCATAGCCCAAACCTTCAATAACTGCCAGGGTATTTGTATCCACGCTTTTTTGTAAACATACTACCGAAGCACCTTCTCCCAAAACCATTGTGTTTTCTTTTTTTTCCAAATCTAACGCACGGCAAGGGTACTCAGTATTATCTTTTGTGTATATTTTTAAAGCACGCATTTGTGCCAATGTAAATGGAGTTAAGGCAGCCTCGCTGCCTCCTACCAAAAACTTATCGGACATTCCACTATTGATCCAAGCAACACCGTTCAGCAAAGCATGCAATGCTGTAGAACAGGTGATGGAATGTGATATTTCTGGCCCGTTAGTTTGCAGGTCATGGGCTATCCATGATGAAATATTTCCCAAAGTGGTCGTTGGGGAAGATAGGGTTGACGCATGCTGGTTACGGATAAATTCCTCGTGGTATTTTTCAAATAGGGTTGTAGCGCCTCTAGATGAACCAATGTTGATCCCAAAGTTATCGCCAGATTTCCAACCGGCAAGCTCAACGGCCTTTCTTGAAGCATATATTGCATACAATACACTATTGTCAAGGTTTTTATATTTATGGTCGGATGCCTTAAGGGCCATGAGTTCCCTTTTTGCTCCCTCTGACAATGGGGAAACCCATGTTGTAGTGTCCCCAATACGCTTGCTGCTCAACATATGTTTGTTGAGCTTATAATTTTCCCATGTTTCCTTCATGGACACTCCCAAAGGAGAGATAGAGGATATGGAGGTTATGGATATTGGTTCGTTCACAATTGTTATAAATTCATTTGGATTACCGCATTCGTGCAAATGACATTTTAAATAATCTTTAAAGCACTCTTTATACTATTATAAATTTTTTGTAATTGGGCATCGGTTACAACATATGGGGCCAATATATAAATGGTATTGCCCAAAGGACGTAAAAATACGCCGTTGTCCATAAAATGCTTAAATAGCTTATCTCTTAAATTGCCGTAACGTTCCATCTCAATATTCAAGTCCAAAGCGTAAATAATACCACATTGTCGTGTTTGGGATACCTTGGGATGGTCTTTAATTTCATCATCAAATTGCTGATGTGATTGTATGATCCGTTTGATATTTTCCTGCATTTCTTTGGACTGCAATAGTTCAATCCCAGCTAAAGAAGCTGTGCAGGCCAATGGGTTTGCGGTATAGGTATGACCATGGAACAAACCTTTTTCAATTTCATCGCTGTAAAAAGCATCATACACCGTTTCCGTGCAAGTAGTAATAGCCATAGGAATTAGGCCCGCTGTCAATGCCTTCGATAAGCACATAATATCTGGCTTAATGGTGATATGATCAGAAGCGAAATATTTTCCTGTTTTACCGAAACCAGTCATTACTTCGTCTGCAATGGTCAATACATCATGGCGTTTTAAAATCTCCAAGATGCTATTTAAACCATCCCCATCATGCATTTTCATTGCGGCAGCTCCCTGCACTAAAGGTTCGTAAATAAATCCGGCAATATTGTTGTTTTTCAGTAGCTCTTCAAGCTTTTTGAGTAAGACAGCTATATTCTCTTTTGTGGGCACGGGAATACGTTCAACATCAATAAAAAAATCTTCAAAAGGGCCATTATAAACTGATAGGCCTGAAACAGACATCGCACCAAAGGTATCACCGTGAAATCCGTCTTCGAAGGCCAGCAACACATTGCGTTTTATTCCTTTATTAAAATGATACTGCAGTGCCATTTTGATACCTATCTCGGTCGCTGTAGAACCATTATCGGAAAAGAACATTTTTTCCTGATTGTTGGGCAATATTTTGATGAGTTCTTCAGATAATTTCACCGCAGGTTCATGCGTGAAACCACTAAAGACCACTTGATCCAGTTGTTGCATTTGCCCATAAACCCTTTCCAATATGAATTCATTGCAATGCCCATACATACTGGTGTACCATGAGGCGATACCATCCACATATGCTTCCCCGTTTTCATCATACAACATGG
>CAXMOE010000013.1:15850-27153 GCA_964194835.1 uncultured Flavobacteriaceae bacterium
CCCTTTGCTTTCACTATCCCTAACATTTGTGGATGTAACTTGTGCTGGGTCAATGGATGCCACACGTGTTTTTTATCCCTTTCCGAAATATTTTTCAATAGTATTTAATTTAATAAACTAGCTTTATATCTATCTTGCAAAGATGGGAATTAATACCAAATAAATATCAAAATCCCCAATGCTTAAAAAGGCCATAGGTTTTCTTATTCCAAACTATACAAGCCTAAAAAACAGGACTGTATTTCTAACCCTCTTTTTGGTTTCATTTTTTATACGATTTCCTTTTTTCTTTCGTGATTATATTGATCGGGACGAGAGTACTTTTATACTTATGGGCCAATCATGGGTAAACGGTCATTTGCCCTATACAGAACTTTGGGATTTAAAACCCCCGGTTGCCTTTCTTTTTTTTGTAGGTATAAAAGTTTTCTGGCCATACGGTTCTTCGGGGCTTTGTTGGTGGCCATATCTGCTTTTTTTACCTATAAAATTGGGGTGGCGACTTCTTCAAAAAAAATAGGTTTCTGGGCTGCAATTGGTTGTGTAGTACTACAAAGCTTGTTTGGAAGTCTTCAAGGAGTAATGTCCGAACATATTTGTATGGCTTTATTTATGCCATCTTTATATCTTCTCATAAAGCATCAAAAATATTATTGGCATGGCATTGCCGGTCTTCTCATGGGAATGACTGTTATGGTTAAGTTAAATATGGCGTATGCTATATTGCTTTTGGGATTATATCTGCTATTTCATTCTTTTAGGAAAAGAGAATTTATGTTGGGCATCCGAAATTCATTAAGTTTTGGAATTGGAGTTATTCTCATCATTTTACTGACCATTCTCCCCTATTATATTGAAGAAAACACAGCACTCTGGTGGAAATCTGTGATATTGGCCCCATTGGAATACACAGCGGCCCGGCGCTATTCCTTTTTAAAACTCACTCCTATTTGTATAGTAATCATTGGGTTTTTCATATTTGCCTGGAAAAAAGAATTTTTAGATTTTAAGAATAAAAACATCCAGGTACTATCTATAACTATTTTGGGCGTGGTTTTTTCCTTTCTCAAAGGTGGAAGGGTAAATGGGCATTACTTAATACAACTTTACCCTATTTTAATTGTACTGGTTGGGATTGTGATAGCCAAGATTACATTTTTTCAAAGGTTGAACTATCGTCATTCCGTATTTTTACTATTGCTGTTTCTTCCCATGGAAACCTATGTGGAATACATAGCCATTGTTAAAAATAAAATAGAAAAAGGAGTCTTTTTTAATGGTGAGGGAATCGATGTTCCAAAATATCTGACTGAAAATGATATCGATACCAAAAACATCCTGTTTTTAGAGTATCATATTGGGTATTGGTTACTGGATGCGGTTCCCCCTACAAAGGCGGCAACACATCCCAGTAATATTTTTAGAGATGAATTATTTCCTTTCTATGACAATCCAAGAAAAACTGGCATCGAAGAACTTCGATTTATTTTGGAGGACATCCAACCCAAAACCATTGTAATCCGCAAGAACCGATCTATTTTCGATAAAAAACTGATTGAAGGAAACCAATACATTAATAATTATTTGACCAAGCACTATAAGCCCATAAAAACTTTGGATAAGGCAGAAGTATATAGGCTTTTAGAGTAATTGCAAAGTCTCTTTGAATTGTTCTGCGTATTTTTTCACAGTAGTTTTGTTAAATACTTGCTCTTCATTTATCCTACCTATTACTGGAATACCAGTTTTTTTTACAATGATACTTTCAGTTGTTGGATGTGCGTTACCACTGAATAAAACAAATGTTTCGAAACCTTTTTGCTTTAACCAATTAATAGTCAACAACGAATGGTTGATACTCCCCAAATAATGTCTGGAAACCACAATTACTTTATAATAGGGCTTGATGATATCAAGAATGGTATCGGTATCGTTTAGTGGAACCAATAACCCGCCTGCCCCTTCAATAACCAAATGATTGTTTGTTTCCGGTTCAGTTATCTTATGGGTATCAATGGTTATCCCATCCAATTCAGCAGCAGCATGGGGGCTCATAGCCGTGTTTAAAACATAACTGTTTTTATGGATTATCGTTTTGGAATTCGAAATTAGATTGGTCACCTTATGGTTATCGGAATTGTCCAATTCACCCGCCTGAACCGGCTTCCAATAATCGGCTTCCAAGGACTCTGTTATAACTGCCGATGCAATAGTTTTCCCTACTTCTGTTGATATTCCTGTAACAAAAATACGTTTCATTATCCTATGGCTTCGTTATTATATTACAATTTAGGCATCGATATTTTTGTTTTTCAAAAAAAGGGAAAAGTTTATAAAAAATTCCTTTGCGTTCATAATAAACCTCCGATTTTTGCGCCTTACAATTGGGACAAACTACAGGGTTCCCATTGTCATCCAATGAATAATTTCTGATTTCATTATAGATTTCCAATGCTTTATCCTTATCCCGGGTATATACCTGTAATTTTACTCCTCCAATAGCATTGCTAATCAATGGATCTGAGTTTAATGTGTTTTCGTCTCGCAGAAAAACAGGAATACCTTCCGATTCCAATTTTCCTTTGATAATCTGTACATCAGCGGCATACTCAAAAGCACCTAGCATATAGAATTCCTGCTTCATATTTTTTCCTTAAAATTAGCCAATAGTTCTAGAACCTTAACTATTTCCTTTTTGGAATTATAGCTATGCAAGCAAAACCGTAACCGTTCCTCTCCTGCAGGTACCGTAGGAGATAATATTGGTCTTACATCAAAGCCGTTTGCATTTAGTTCTCTGGCATGGGCTCTAACTTTTTCATTTCCAGGAACAATACAACAATGGATAGCCGTGGTACTTGGAGTGAAATATTGTTTTAAATTAAGCTTTTCCAATTGCTGATTGAAAAAATATATATTCTGAATTAGCATCTCCCGTTCTGTAAGTTTCCCGGAAATTTTAGAGAGATGTTCGTATGCAGCTAATATGGTTGCTAATGAATGGGGTGGCATAGCCGTGGTATATATAAAACTTCGGGCGAAATTTACCAAATATTTTTTTAGGGCGATACTCCCCAATATTACCGCACCATGGCACCCCAAAGCTTTTCCAAAAGTTACGATTCTGGCAAAAACCCTTCGTTGTAAATCCAATTCTTGCAACAAACCACTTCCATTTGATCCATAAACACCAAATGCATGTGCTTCATCCACAACCAAATGGCAATTATTCACTTCACAAAATTCAACAAAGGCTTTCAAATTTGGAGTATCACCATTCATTGAAAAAACTGATTCTGTAACAACATAAATTTCATTTTTGGGATTTCTTGACTGCCCTTGAAGAGACTGTGATATTTTTGACTTAAGGTCGTCTAAATCATTATGTTTGAATTTATAACTGTTTGCATTGCCCAATCGAATTCCATCACGGATACTGGCATGAATTAACTCATCATGAAAAATAGAATCCCCCCGCTGTGGAACCGAAGCAAAAAAACCGACGTTGGCATCATATCCCGAATTAAACACCAATGCAGCTTCCGAGTTATGGAACCTAGCAAGCATCTCTTCCAACTCTTCATACAATTTGTTATTCCCTGAAAGTAGTCGAGATCCGGTAGCCCCATTTTTGACCAATTTCCTTTGCTCAAGTATTTTAGAAGCTTTATCAAATATTTCCCTGCTTCCAGCAAATCCGAGATAATCATTGGAAGAGAAATCAACCAGACCTTCTGAAACAGCTAAGCTACGCAGTGAGTTAGTGGTTTCCCTTTGGGATAATTTTTCATACAATTTATTAGGTAAAAGGCCCATTGCACAAATGTAGCAATCCTATTATTATATAGTATATTCGTTTTAACAAACCTTTGGAATATGAACATGATTCTTAAGCTGTCATCTTTCGCAATCTCGCCTATTTTCAAATTATTCCTAGCTAACTCTTTTCAAATTTAAGTTGAAATTCACTTAAATGGAATACAGAAAATTGGGGGAACAGACTTAAATCCTTGTGGATGGAATTAAATTATTGTCGTGTGCAATCGAAAAAAGAATTGAAGCAAATTCTTGTGCTTCAAAAAAGTAATTTATGGGCCAATTTAACCGCACAAGAACGCCTCAAAGAAGGGTTTGTCACCGTTTCACATACCTTGGAAATTTTACAGCGAATGAACAATGCCTGTGCCCACATCATTGCAAAAAATGGGGACTTAGTAGTTGGTTATGCCTTGTGTATGCATCCCAAGTTTGCTCATGAAATTGAGCTTCTAATTCCAATGTTTAATGAAATTGACGGAGTAATCCCTATGGGAGAAAAATATGTGGCGATGGGACAGATTTGTATCGATAAAAAATATCGTGGGTCAGGGATATTCAGAAAATTGTACGAGACAATGAAGCAAGCCATTCAACCTGAATTTAATAGTATTGTCACCGAAGTGGATGCCCAGAATACTCGTTCCTTACAAGCACATTATTCTATTGGATTCAATGATTTAAAAGTGTATGAATCTGGTGGGCAAGAATGGTGTTTAATTCGCTGGGAGTAAACACAAAAAAGCCATACACATGGTATGGCTTTGTAATCTATTTCTCTTAAATGACAAAGAATGTTGAATTAATCTGCTAAGACAATTACTTTATTATCTTTCATTTCAACCGTCCCACTTGTGATATTTAGAATGGTTTTACCTTTAGAATCCTTGGAGAATTTATTTTCATATTCCTCGTCAATTCCTACATTTCCCTCTATTTTAACAACGCCTTTCTGCAACAAAGAAACAATAGGGGCGTGATTGGATAACATCTGGAATTCTCCATCAATACCGGGTACGGTTACTGAAGTTACTTCTCCTGCATATAACGTAGCTTCTGGTGATACAATTTCTAAATGCATACTTAAATCAAATTTCAATATTCAAAAAGTAAATCCCAAAAATCGTAATTGGAATTTACCAAGCTTTCCCTGGATACTATGCTTCAGCCAACATTTTCTCTCCTGCTTCAATAGCCTCTTCTATGGTTCCCTTAAGGTTAAAGGCAGATTCAGGTAGGTGATCAAGTTCACCATCCATAATCATATTAAACCCTTTAATGGTTTCTTTAATATCAACCAAAACTCCGGGTATTCCTGTAAACTGCTCAGCAACATGGAATGGTTGCGATAAGAAACGTTGTACACGTCTCGCCCTTCCTACGGCCAACTTATCTTCTTCAGACAGTTCTTCCATACCAAGAATAGCAATAATATCCTGAAGTTCTTTATACCGTTGTAATAATTCTTTCACATTTTGCGCGCAGGCATAATGTTCTTTACCCAATATTTCTGCAGTCAATATTCTTGAAGTGGAATCCAATGGATCAACCGCTGGGTAGATACCCAACTCTGCAATTTTACGCGACAATACTGTTGTGGCATCCAAGTGGGCAAACGTAGTTGCCGGTGCTGGATCCGTTAAATCATCCGCAGGCACATAAACTGCCTGTACAGATGTAATAGACCCTCTCTTTGTAGAAGTAATACGTTCTTGCATGGTTCCCATTTCAGTTGCCAAAGTAGGCTGGTAACCAACAGCAGATGGCATACGGCCCAACAGGGCTGATACTTCAGAACCTGCTTGTGTAAAACGGAATATATTATCTACGAAAAACAATACGTCTTTTCCTTGTCCTTCCCCTGCACCATCACGGAAATATTCGGCTATGGTCAACCCAGAAAGTGCAACTCGTGCACGTGCACCTGGAGGTTCGTTCATTTGTCCAAAAACGAAAGTGGCTTTGGATTCTTTCATGGCCTTTTTATCTACCTTGGATAAATCCCAACCGCCTTCTTCCATAGAATGTAAAAAGTCATCCCCGTACTTGATGATTCCCGATTCCAACATTTCACGAAGCAAATCGTTTCCTTCACGGGTTCGTTCCCCAACTCCAGCGAATACAGACAAACCACCATGTCCCTTTGCGATATTGTTGATCAACTCCTGAATTAAAACAGTCTTTCCAACACCTGCACCACCAAAGAGTCCAATTTTACCCCCTTTAGCATATGGTTCAATTAAATCGATTACCTTGATACCAGTGAATAATACTTCTGTAGAAGTAGATAATTCTTCAAATTTAGGTGCTTCACGGTGAATGGGAAGGCCATTCTTTCCAGCTTTTGGTAAATCTCCAAGGCCATCTATGGCATCTCCGATTACATTGAACAAACGACCGTAAATATCATCACCAATTGGCATCTGTATAGAGTTACCGGTTACATTTACCTCTGTACCTCTACTTAATCCATCAGTAGAATCCATGGAAATGGTTCGAACCGTATTTTCACCAGTGTGTGATTGTATTTCCAAAACCAAAATGGAACCATCTTTATTGATGATTTCCAAGGAATCGTAAATTTTTGGAAGGTCTGTTCCGGATTTGAACTCGACATCGACAACCGGTCCAATAATTTGAGAAACTTTACCTGTAACTTTAGACATTTACTTAAGTGTTTATGTATTAGGATTATAACATTATAAAAACGAATGTCCCAACTCTAAAGAACCTACGCTTTTCAGCCTGCAAAGATATGTTTTTCCATTTTAAATAGAAACTTCTTTTTTTCTTTTTTTCCAATAAAAATGGCGCCGGAAATCCGGCGCCATTTTCAAACTAAAATTGATTGGTTTTTAAGGATTTATAGTCCATGATATATAATACATAGAACCAATATTTCCTGTACCTACCGCAGAGAAATACTCATCTCCAAGAAGATTGGATCCCCCCACCTTAAATATAGATTTCATACCTGGTACCGTATAATTTACCTGAGCATCCAATACTGTATATGCCGGAATATCCCCGTCGGCAAAAGATGCTTGCCAGAAATAGGAGTCACTCCATCTGTAATTCACATTGAATCCGAAATTTTTGAAAAGCTCGGTGTTGCCAAAAGACGCTTTTACCTTGTGCTTTGGCGTATTAAAATTGGTCCTAAAGTCAGGAAAAGCTGCCTGGTTAAAATCCAGATCGGAAAATGTATAATTGACCCCTAGATCAAAATTTCCACAAATTTTAGTGTCCACCCCAATTGTAGCACCATAGGATTCGATATCTGCCTCCGAATTGGTATATGTCTGATATGGTTGAAAATCTCCATTTTGAAGCGCCAACAACGATAATGCATTGTCTCCTGCTGTCCCATAAAACGGAACGAGAACTGTAGTGTTCGATATAAAGTTTTTATATCTGTTGTAATAACCACTTAAATCGATGGCTACTTTCCCAAACTGGGCCCTATATCCCGCTTCATAGGCCGTAATTTCCTCGGGTTGTACCACTGGGGTGTTAACCGCAGTTGGGGCGCCAAGGTTAACAGAATTTAAGGAAAATGCATTTTCATACGCTGCTCTTCCCAATAAGGTAACTGAGTTTAACCCAGTTGCTGTGGTCCCTGCATCACTTACTGTAAAAGTTCTAATGTCCCTGTCCAAGTTATCAGGAGCAGATCCTATTAAAATAGCCCTACCTGCATTCAAGCCTATAAATAAATCCTGTGTTGTAGGATTCCTAAAACCTTGTTGAACGGAAGCCCTGAAATTTTGCTTTCTGTTCTGACCAGCGGTATACACCACTGAAATTCTCGGTGAACCAAATCCATCAAAAAATTCGTTTTTGTCATAACGATAAGAACCGGTAAGCTTAAGACGTTCATCCATCAATTTTTTCACAACCTGAACATAAGCACCATATTCATTGTAAGTAATTGGACCGTCAATATCTGTAAAAATCGTACCATTTGAATTCAGGTCATATTCCCGAAACGAACCTCCAATTTGTATGTCAGCTATATCTCTTGTCAAATAACTAAAATTATAATTGGCGTCTATATGACGTAATTTGGTGTTATCAATAAATTTAGACCCCGTTGTTAAATCCCCGTCTGCCGTTATCCTATTGAACGCAGACTTAAATTCCGGAGATCCAGGTAAATATCTTCCCGAATCTGCTGCCTGTCTGGCCAAAGCATGTGCAGTATCATCATCCAACTGTACTCCAGTACCAACACCCAATTTTGCTCCAATGAACGTTGCGGCATAATCGCCAAACCAAGATGGCTCACTAGGGTCATTAGGATTAGGGGCGTCCCTTTTCCAAGCCCTATTAATATTTATAGCCGTGAACCTAGTATCATATGAGTCCCCAGAGTTTTCCGTGGTAATATACCCCCTTAAGAAAAAATTATCGTTCCTGATTTCAACCTTGTGCTGTTGCATTATAAAATTTTTGATAGAATATCTATTTGCCCCTTGGTAAATAGTATTTCCCCTACCTACTCTACCATTATATATAATCTCCAAATCATCTGCAAAAGGGCGATAGTGCAAAGAAAAATCTGTTTTTACACTTTCCGCCTTATAATTGGCCAAATCCCTTTCTTCGTAACCCGTCCTAGTCACAAGGGCTGACCCAACGGTTCCCGAAGGCAAACCAGCAAGTGCATCAAAATTGAGCACAGTAGATACTTCATCCCCGTACACGTTCAAACCATCGTAGGCAGGATCTGTTCTTGTAAAGCCTGGGTTGTTAAAATCTTCGGCATTATTGGCATGCCAGTCCTCTCCCTTTAAAAAAGAAAAATTAGCTTTTACCGCAAATTTATCACTAAAGGCATGTGAGACCCTTATTCCAAAATCGTAGTAATTGTTATCTCCAGCAGCCTCTTGTGAAGTTATCCCAGTTTTTGCATATGCACTGATTCCTTGAAAATCAAAAGGATTTTTACTGGTCATGAACAAAATTCCGTTAAAGGCACCAGCACCATAGAGAGCTGAGGAAGCCCCGGGAAGTATCTCTACACTCTGCACTTCCAGTTCTGACATCCCTACCAAATTACCCAAAACAAAATTCAATCCAGGTGCAGAATTATCCATGCCATCAACCAACTGCATAAACCTGGTATTTGCAAAGGTGGCAAACCCCCTAGTATTAATAGATTGAAAAGTTAAACTATTGGTATTGATATCTACTCCTTTTAAATTTTGCAATCCGTCATAGAAGGAGGCGGATGATGTATTCTTGATTTCTTTTAGCCCGAACCTTTCCACGGAAACGGGGGATTCAAATAATCGTTCAGGTGTTCTGGAGGCCGAAACTACAATTTCATCCAAAAATGTCTGTGCTTCCGAGATTGTAATAGTAAAAGATTGGTTATTTGCCGTGACATTAGCTGTGCCATCAGAATATCCAATACTCGTAATCTGTAGTTGAAAAGGTGGGACTTCCGAGGTTTCCAAGATGAAATTACCATCAAAATCGGTCACCGTTCCTATTGCTTTTCCAGAAATGACCACGTTAGCGCCTGGTATGGGTTCGTTGCTTTGATCAACCACGATTCCTTTAACCGTTGTTTGTGAATACGTAATCATACCAACCATTAGAAAGCATAAAAGTAGTAGTGTTCTCATTGTAGTTTTGACTTAAATTATACGAGACCAAGATACAGATTTTTTTTTTTCATCATTGCTAAAATGGGAAAAATTATGCATGCATAGTAATTTATTAATAAAAAACATATCCATAAAATGCATAATTCATTTTAATCAAAAAAATAGGGCCTTGATTGTTATCAAGGCCCTATAATTAATTTAACTATGGTTTTTATTATTCCACCGTGACTGATTTTGCCAAATTACGTGGTTGGTCCACATTACATCCTCGCATCACGGCTATATGATAGGATAACAACTGTAGCGGGATTGTAGTTAATAAAGGCGTAAGACTCTCAAGAGTTTCTGGAACTTCTATAACATGATCTGCCAAGGCTTTTACAGTTTCATCACCTTCTGTCACTATTGCTATTATCTTTCCCTTTCGAGATTTTATTTCTTGGATATTACTCACCACCTTCTCATAATGTCCCTTCTTGGTGGCAATCACGAATACAGGCATATGTTCATCAATAAGGGCAATTGGCCCATGTTTCATTTCTGCGGCCGGATATCCTTCCGCATGAATATAACTTATCTCCTTTAATTTTAGAGCCCCTTCCAAGGCAACCGGGAAGTTATAACCCCTCCCAAGATATAGGCAGTTGGTTGATTCTTTATAGACATCAGATATAACCTCAACCAAAGCATTTGATTCCAGTGCCCTTTCCACTTTTGCTGGAATATTTTCCAATTCAACCAAAAATTCTCGGAACTTAGATTCTGAAAACACTCCTTTCTCCTTTGCTAATTTTAATGCCAATAAGGTTAGTACTGTAATCTGTGTAGTAAATGCCTTAGTAGAGGCCACACCAATTTCCGGGCCTGCATGCGTATAGGCCCCAGCATTGGTCTCACGGGCAATGGAAGAACCAACAACATTACAAACACCAAAGACAAACGCTCCGTTCTCCTTCGCTAATTTTATGGCAGCCAAGGTATCTGCAGTTTCCCCAGACTGGGATATGGCAATTACAACATCCTTATCGGTGATAACCGGGTTTCTATATCGAAATTCAGACGCGTATTCCACTTCCACCGGTATTCTAGCCAAATCCTCAAAAATATATTCCGCAACCAGTCCTGCATGCCATGAAGTGCCACAGGCCACAATGATGATTCTATTTGCATTCACGAACTTCTCCAAATTTTGGTCAACCCCTGCCATTTTAATAATGCCTTGATTAGGACGAAGTCGACCACGGTAGGTGTCCAAAATTGCTCTAGGCTGTTCATAAATTTCCTTAAGCATAAAGTGATCATAACCTCCTTTTTCAATTTCCTCCAAATTCATTTGCAATTCCAAAATATTTGGATAAGCTATGGCATCATCTTTTATTTTTCGAAGTTTAATCTCTTTCCCAACCCGAATAACGGCCATCTCCTCGTCCTCCAAATAAATGGCATTGTTCGTAAATTCGATAAAAGGAGAGGCATCGGAAGCAATGAAATATTCACCCTCTCCTACACCTATTGCCAAGGGACTTCCCAGTTTAGCAACCACGATTTCATCTGGCTTTTGCCTGTCAAAAACTGCAATTGCATAAGCTCCTACCACTTGGTTTAACGCAATCTGCACGGCTTGTCCCAGTTTTACATTTTCTTGATTCTTAACCTCTTCAATAAGGTTAACCAATACTTCAGTATCTGTATCGGATTCAAAAACATAACCCCTTTTAATTAATTCCTTTTTAATGGACTCATAATTTTCAATAATTCCATTATGTATAATTACCAAATCACCTGAGTTGGAGTAATGTGGATGGGAATTTACATCGTTAGGTATCCCGTGGGTTGCCCATCTAGTATGGCCAATACCCAAGTTTCCATCCA
>CAXMOE010000013.1:27163-27510 GCA_964194835.1 uncultured Flavobacteriaceae bacterium
TTTTGGATAGATTTATATTTTTTCCGTCAAAAAGTGCAATACCCGCACTGTCATACCCTCTGTACTCTAACCTCTGTAATCCCTTAATTATTAAAGGATACGCATCCCTATGCCCTATATAACCTACAATTCCACACATAACTTAATATATCTATTAGGTTTGGTAATTACTTATTCAAAAACACAAATTTACATGAAGTGGCTTAAAATTCCTCAAAATATGGATGAATAACGTAAAATTAGCTTTAAGAGGTGATTTTACTTGTTCTTAGTTGGTATCCGTATAAAAAATTTCCAGTTTTAATTTTTTATCCTCATCTCCCATGGTAAGGTTACTACCAAAAAGT
>CAXMOE010000014.1:0-12087 GCA_964194835.1 uncultured Flavobacteriaceae bacterium
CACCGACAAGGTTGGCGTAATCGGGATAGGTGGCCTAGGACACATGGCATTGAAATTCCTGAACAAATGGGGATGTGAAGTGGTGGCGTTTAGTTCCAATTTAGGCAAAAAGGACCAAATACTTGAAATAGGTGCAACCAAAGTAATAAATTCCAGAGACCCCAAAGAACTCGAAAGTATAGCAGGTAGCTTGGATTTTATATTGAACACAGCGAATGTTACATTGGATTGGAATTCCTATTTGATCACACTTGCACCGAAAGGCCGTTTACATACGGTAGGTGCTGTAATGGAGCCTATGGCCATTCCGGCATTTTCCCTGATCATGGGAGAAAAAACCGTTGCTGGAAGCCCACTTGGGAGTCCGGCCTTAACCAGAACCATGTTGGATTTTTGTGTTCGTCATGATATTTATCCAATGGTCGAAGAGTTTCCCATGACAAAAGCAAATGAAGCCTTGGCCCATTTGGAAGCTGGAAAAGCAAGATATCGGATTGTTTTGAAGGTTTGATTGCTAACAAAAATAAATTATAATGTATGCAATTGTTGACATAGAGACCACTGGTCTTGGGGCAAGAGGCAATAAAATTACCGAGATTTCCATTTTTGTATATGACGGCAAAAAGGTCATCAGAGAGTTTACCTCTCTGGTGAATCCAGAATCACCTATAAATTATAGGATATCACGTTTGACCGGTATTACCAATGATATGGTCAGAAACGCACCCAAGTTTTTTGAAATTGCCAAGGAGGTGGTACAGTACACCCAAGATTGCATATTTGTGGCACACAATGTAAGTTTTGATTACAATGTGATTAAATACGAATTAGAGGAATTGGGCGCAGAATTTATAAGAAAAAAATTGTGTACAGTTCGTTTATCCAGAAAACTGATTCCAGGTCAGAATTCGTACAGTTTAGGAAATCTATGTACAGCTTTGGGAATTAGCGTCAACGGCCGTCACAGGGCCAGAGGCGATTGTGAAGCTACCATGATCCTTTTCGAAAAATTAATGGCATTGGACACCTATGGGGTTATTGATTCCTTTTTAGCCAAAAAACGAAAACCTGCTACATTACCCCCCTTATTATCTAAAGAAACCCTTGACTTGCTAACTAACCAAACAGGGGTATATTATTTTAAGGACAAAGTGGGTAAAGTTATTTATGTAGGGAAGGCCAATGACATTAAACAGCGCGTGCTTAGCCATATTTATGACAAATCTAACAAGGAACAAAGACTGTGTAGGGAAACTGCAGATATTGGTTTTACAGTAACAGGCAATGAGTTGACAGCCCTGCTATTGGAATCGGACGAGATAAAAAAACTTTACCCCAAATATAACCGCTCCCAAAAACGAAATACCTATGGGTATGGAATAGCAACTTACAAAGATCGAAAAGGTATTCGAAACATAATCTATAATCGCTTGGGGCAATTGGAAAAACCATTGCTGAAATTTTACAACTTGAACGAGTGCAGAAACTTTCTGGAACATTTGTGCGAAAAGCATGAATTATGTCCCCGTTATTGCGGTCTCCAAAATATTTCAGGTGCCTGTTTCCATTATCATATTAAAAAATGTAATGGGGTTTGCTGTAACATTGAGGAGATTGAAAGCTATAATAAAAGAGTCGACGAAGCATTGAAATTGAGGGTAGACCAAAGATCTTATATTATTCATGAAGAGGGAAGAAATACAAAAGAAAAAGCCCTTATATTGGTCAAAAGTGGAATCTATTTAGGGTTTGTTTATTTGCCAAAATCAGATACCGCCCCATCATTCAATGATTGTGAAAAAGTTTTGATATCCCGGGTTGATAATAGAGATGTACAGCGCATACTTCGAAGTTACCTGAACAAGAAGGGGGATTCTAAAGTGGTGTATTACCAAGAACTTTTCGAGCCTAAAACATTATGAAGACATCCGCGAATACTAGACCTTCATTTTCTTATAAATGAAATAGAAAAGAACGGCAATCAGAATATAGGGAATGGCCATAAGATAAACAATGCCGTTATTTACCCCCTCAGCGATGGAATTGTTTCCCTCACTTTCCAATACAGCCCTGCACATAGCACATTCGGCTTCGGACACTTGTGGAAGCAAGAACAGTATTAAAAGTAATATAAAGACGGTTCGTTTCATTATGTAAAGCCCCTATCAAATTGCTCGGGACAAACTTTTAAATTTTCAAATAATAGGGTGATATCATTATATACACAACTACCCCAGTAACCGCAACATAAAGCCAAATGGGAAAAGTGATTTTTGCCAATTTTCTATGCGCTTCAAATTGCTGCAAATAAGCCCTTGCATAGGTCTTTAATACCAAAGGTATGATGGCAACGGACAAAATAATATGCGTTATCAAAATAAAATAATACACATATTTAATTGCACCCTCTCCTCCATAGGTAGTAGATTCAGCAGTCATATGATAAGCAATATACATTAACAAGAACATCAAGGACAATGCGATACAAGTTGTCATGATATTCTGATGCAATTTCTTGTTCCCATTTTTTATGGACCACACCCCTACCAATAATAACACAGCGGTTACACCATTGATCGATGCATAGATTGGAGGTAGAAAACCTAGAGGTTCTACATTAGGTATTTTAACCCCGAACAAAATGGCAACCACCACAGGCACAATGATGGAAACCACGGTAATTAGTTTGTTGAATTTCCTTTCTTTTACCCCAACTGACTCCATCCTATTCCTTCAATAATGTTTTGATATCCTCTTTCAGCACACTAATTTGTTGTTGCTCCCCTTCCGCGTTTTCGCCCTGGCTTTCACTAATGGCACCTCTATAGTATATTATGGGGTTGCCAAAATCATCAACCCTTGAACGTATATAACCGTTCTTGTCGATCAAAGCAAACATACCAGAATGTTCAAAACCGCCTGGGACATTGGGTGCTTGGGCTGCAAAAATATTAAAGCCTGTGTTGGCTAAATCATATATCACCTCCCTATTACCAGTCATTAAATTCCAATTCAGATTGGTAATCCCATAGTGTTCTGCATATTCTTTTAGAATTATTGGAGTATCGTATTCCGGATTGATGGTAAAGGAAGCCACTCCAAAATTCTCGAGTCCTGTAAATTCGTTCTGTATCTCAACTAAGTTTTTGTTCATTAGGGGACAAATACTGGGGCAAGTGGTAAAGAAGAATTCCACTAAATATACTTTTCCCTTATAATCCTTATCGGTAATCTTTAGACTATCCTGGTTTATCAAAGCAAAAGAAGGTGCTTTTCGCTTTTCCCCGTTAAGAACCAAATAAGCCAACTCTCGCTCTTTGATTTTGGCGTTCATCCGATCGTTTTCAACCACTGTGCCACTTTTGACACGGTCTACAATCCTAGGGATAAAAATTATCCCAAAAATCAAAACTATAAGAGATACCCATATGTATGTATACTTCTTCTGCTTCATTAATACTCCCTTCTTGCGTTGTTTTTCTTTAAGGCCATTCGATATTCAGCTAATATAATTTTAACATCATCCTCCATTTTATTGTTTAATTCAGCCACCGAAGTTGTGTTGAAGCCATATTTTGTGCCCTCACCCTCATCATCTTTTCTTCCCCTTAGGTTTTTGTCCTTATCAATTATGAACACATATGGAGTGCCCAAATTTTGATCCAAGGTTAAATCTGTTCTTAACCCATTAAAGAAGCTCTTGATATCTTCATCTTCACCAAATACAAAGTTCCATTTCGTGATATCTGCTAAAGTACCCAGTTCCTTTTTTAATTCCTCTATTTTATCTTCAGTGCCTTTTGGCATTACCATTACAAATTGAAAATCATTGAACTCATAAAACCGTTTATAAATTTTTTGATTAAGGTTGAATGCATTGCCCTTCTTATATTCTACATCCTTGCCCAAAAAGCCTAATATGGTAATTTTATCCTGAAGTGTTTTGGAACCATCCATGGAATCTATATCCAACACATTTTCGGTAAGAGTGGGAAGTTTTCCAAAGTTATTGACCCCTGATGCAAAAAACAGGTAAGCCACAATGGGGAGAATAAACAAGACGATAAGAACAAAAGTTTTCTTCATGATGAACACAACTGTACAAAAATAAAAAAGACGGTGTTTAAACCGTCTTTTAATTCTGTTAATTCTACATTAGAAATTCCATTTTACGAATCCGTCCTTGTAAACGTTATAGATATAGTCGGCCTCAAAGAGCAGAATAAACACAAGATAAGCCACCAAGAAAATCGGAGTCCATACAATGGCCCTTCTAAGTGAACTTTTCTCATCCCGAAGGTGCATAAAGTCCCACGCTATATAATAGGCCTTCACCAAGGTTAGTACAATAAATACCCAGTTCAACAATTTCATCCCCAAAAACGTAGTTTTTGTAAGCACCTCTGGTTTAGTTATCCCAAAGGCTACCTCAATTGCAGTAACCACAGTTAAGAAAACTAGTACTCCCCATATCTTTTGGGTATTTGACTTAAACTTTAGAAGCCCTCTAAAAATCTCCAATTTATGTCCGTCTGCCATTTTGTAACACTTTATTCTTTTGTTCCCATTTTCAAACCAAAAGTTTTGGGAATTATTATTTTATTAAATCAATTTATACCAAATAGAAGAAGGTAAAAACAAATACCCATACCAAATCCACAAAGTGCCAGTACAGCCCTACCTTTTCTACCATTTCATAATGCCCTCTTCTTTCATAAGTACCTAAGATTGCATTAAAGAAAATAATGATGTTGATCAATACTCCGGAAAAAACGTGAAAGCCATGAAACCCTGTAATAAAGAAAAAGAAATCGGCAAATAGCCTACTCCCGTACTCGTTATGAATGAGATTCGCTCCTTCAACAACCTGTGAGGCATCGTTTAGTTTTTTCAAAGATTCTTCACGGTTTAGAACAGTTTTTTCACCAGCGTCATTAATCGTCTCCGTGCGAATCAAAATATTTGGATTCGCCCTAAAACCCTGAGTAACTTCATTTACCGTATACGATGTCAATGAAGCTTCTTCAAAATGCCATAGCCCGTTTTTCTTTTCGTGTGCAACCCGTTCACCTGGAATGGTTTTGGCAAAATCCGCTAATGCTGCACGATCACCGGTATCGGCTTTTACGAATTGTAAGATTCTACCTCCCTTGGTTTCAATGGCACCATAATCGCCACGGATAAAAGTATCCCATTCCCAAGCTTGTGATCCCACAAAAATAGCACCACCAATAATGGTAAGGAACATATACCAAATAACTTTGGTCTTTTGCATTTTATGGCCTGCATCAACTGCAAGTACCATGGTAACCGAAGACATGATCAAAATAAAGGTCATGAATGCCACATAATACATTGGATAATTACCATGGAAGAACGGTACGTGGGTAAATACCTGATCAGCCAAAGGCCATGTTTCTATAAATTTGAACCTTGAGAAGCCATATGCAGAAAGAAAACCTGAAAAAGTCAAGGCATCAGAAACGAGAAAGAACCACATCATCAATTTTCCATAACCAGCTCCCAAGGGCTGATTTCCGCCGCCTCCCCACACGTTTTCTTTTGCCGCTGTTGTAACCGTAGAATCCATAAATTATGTTATAATATTAAGATAATTTTCACAAATTTACATTTTTTTCGTCCATACGAAATAATTGTCTTCTAAAATGTGACAAAAAAATTAAATTCCCTTAAATCCTGCAACATCTTCTCTTCTGAACTAGAGGCACTTTGCACTTATTTATTATCTCACGAAATACATAAATACAATTAAATATACCCACAATAAATCCAAAAAGTGCCAAAAACTGGCACCCAATTTCAAACCTAGCATTTCTTGAGGTGTATATTTACTTTTTGATTGATTGTACAGCACCACCACCAATGAAATTATGCCTGCAATAACATGTGCAATATGAACAGCTGCGATTAAAAACACATAAGACATTTTAATATTGCTTGTAGGTCCAGTGAAGTAGTACCCCTGTTCGGTCATTTGAGTAAATCCGTTGAATTGCAAAACAATAAAAGCTATGCCCAAGCCCAAGGTAGTAAGTAACCAACGGGTACAAAGCATGGATTTCCCATCTGTCATAGACCGTTTTGCCATGATATAGGTGATACTACTCAATATAATCACTACAGTACTTATAAAAAAGGAAGAGGGCAGCTCCAAATCACTTATCCAATCTTCCCTGGCACTGCTTACAATGTAAGCACTGGTCCACCCAGCAAATGCCATTAATAAACTCACTATCCCAAACCAGAGCATCATTTTCTTTGCTCTTTCGTTTTTCTCCTTCTGCGTTCCCTGTGTTAAGTCCATTTTATCTCTATATAAATTTGTCAATTACATATACTACTTGCATCAAAGTAATATAGCTTACACTTGCCAACATTAAATTTTTTGCAGATTTATTATCGCGCTTTTCAAATAGTCGAAAAGCAAAAATTAACATCACCATCCCCATCAAGAATATGATTATTGCCGCTGTAATAGATAATTGTAGCTGACCTGTAATTCCAAAAACCGGAATGACCGAAATAACCATCATCCAAATCGTATACATAATAATCTGAAGTGCAGTTCCCTTGTCCTTTTTTCCTGTGGGAAGCATTTTAAAGCCCCCTTTTTTATAATCCTCATCCAACATCCATCCCAATGCCCAGAAATGTGGGAATTGCCAAAAGAACTGAATCATGAATAAGGTCCCTGGCTCTATACCAAAATCATTTGTAGCGGCCACCCATCCCAACATAAATGGAATGGCACCAGGAAATGCACCTACAAAAACCGATAAGGGTGTTTTTGTTTTTAATGGCGTATAAACACTGGTGTATAAAAAAATGGATATGGCCCCAAACATAGCCGTCTTGGGATTGAGAATATAAAGAGATACCACTCCGAGTACCGTTAAAATAACAGCTATAAACATAGCTGTGTTTACAGACATTCGCCCAGATGGGATAGGTCTATTTTTAGTCCGGTTCATTAGGGCATCCAAATCCTTTTCAATAACTTGATTGTACGCATTGGATGCACCCACCATACAATAACCTCCAAATGCCAATAAAAAGAGAGAAAGTATATTAATTTCAGAAGCTCCCAGAAAATAACCTGCGATGGAAGAAAAAACAACGCTGACCGCCAACCTAGCTTTGGTAATTTCCTTAAAATCAGCAAAAATAAAAGCCAATGAGGTGCTTTTTGCTGTGCTAACCGCAGTCTTCATTCATGTTTTTTAATGGAGCGGCAAAGATATGACCCAAATGATTTTTTTGCAACGAAATACGAATGTTTATCATATTTTTGATAAAGAACAGCACCTATAACCTTAAAACTACCCGTTATGAAAATAAAATATCAGTTTTTAATAGTATTGATATGCACTTTCTCCATATCAATACTAAATGCACAGGACAAAGAAGTAACCATCAGTGTTGACACCCTATCCAACAATGTATATATGTTGACAGGACAGGGTGGCAATATCGGAATATATGTAGGAGAACAACATGTTTTTATGATTGATGATCAATTCGACCGTTTAAGTGATAAAATAAAAGCTACTATTAGTACAATTACAGAAAAACCAATCTCGTTTTTATTCAATACCCATATGCATGGAGACCATATAGGTGGAAATGCAAATTTTAATTCTGAAACTACGACCATTGTTGCCCATGATAATGTCCGAAACCGGGTACAATCCAAACAAATGAAGGATCTTGACTCCCAGAAAATAAGCTTAGAATATTACCGTCTTATGTTGCCAGAAGTTACTTTCTCTGATGATATAACTTTTTATGACGGGGACGAGACAATTATGGCCTTTCATGTTCACAATGCCCATACCGATGGGGATGCTCTTGTATATTTTGTAGCGAATAATGTGCTACATATGGGCGATGTTTATTTTGCTGGGCGTTATCCCTTTATTGATTTAAGCAGTGGTGGAAGCTTGGATGGCTATATCAGCGCCCATAAAAAGGTGTTGATAATGATTGACGATGACACCAAAATAATTCCTGGACATGGCAGACCTTCCAATAAAAAAGATCTCGAATCCTATGTCGCTATGTTGGAAGACCTTAGAAACAAAATTCAACAGGAGGTAGATGCTGGGGCTTCAATGGAAGAAGTGAAAGCTAATTCAACTCTTACTGAAGATTATGATGAAACACATGGAACCGGCTACATTAAGCCAGAAGTTATCCGGGAAACCTTATATAAAAGTCTAAAGAAAGATTGATGATTAGTACTGTCTTAAATAAGCTAATTAAGAATTCTTTTTCATTGGCTTATTATATTTTATCAGCATCATTTCCAAGCTAAGAGTATATTCGTCTGTATTGGTTAACTGTTTTTACCAAAAAAAAATCCCGAGCATAAGCCCGGGATTTTTTATATATAGAATAATTCTATTTATTGTAGTTTAAACGTAATAGGAATACTAAAAGGAACCCTAACTGCTCTACCCCTTTGTTTACCTGGGGTCATTTTAGGAAGCTTAGCAATTATTCTTGCTGCTTCTTTTTCCAAGTTTTTATCTGGTCCACGCATTCTTACATTCCCAATACTACCATCTTTCTGAATTGTAAACATTACGTTCACCCTTCCTTGAACGCCCATCTCTTGAGCTATTTCTGGATAACGGAAATTTTTACGAATATGCTTTTGCATACTCTCATTAAAACATGCCCTTTTATCTTTTGCTTTTTCACATCCTGGAAAAACAGGAACATTTTCAATTACAGCAAAAGGAACATCAATATCTTCTTCCATCTCGTCAACTTCCACGTCATCAACTTCCATCACTTCTTCTTCTTGAGATGTTTCGGTAGATTCAATTACTGTTTCCTCAACTTCTTCCTCATCCTCTACAACTTCTATAATCTCAGGAGCTGCTGGTGGGGGTGGAGGCGGGGGTGTCTTTATCTGTTCAGTCATTGGAACTTCCTCATCCAAATCATCTTCCACATTCATTGTGATGTCAAAATTGGCATCTTTCTCATAGGTTTTCCATTCCAAACCTCGCCAGACAATAAGCATAACCACTGCCAGTCCAATAACAAAATAATATCCGCTATTCCTAGTTAAATCCGCTTTTGGACTCTTTTTTGCTTCCATAGTAATTCGTTTTAATATTCGCTAATTTAATTATTTATTTGTTAAATAAGCAATTAATCTTTCCATTTTAACCGTGTTTTTCCAGAAAATAAGAATTTTATAAGGATAGTTCCACAAAAAGCTCCCATGCTATTCGCCAAAACATCATAAATATCACCACTTCTTTCAGAAGTCAGACTGCTTTGTATTACTTCAATAATTATACCATAAATAACAGCAAACAGGAAACTAATCAGAAGGGTATTAATTAAAGCCTTTCTTCCCAGGGTCTGTTCGCGAATAAACATAGATCCCAAAACGGCAACTACAAAATAAAAAACAAAATGCACAAACTTATCGAAGTGAGGGATTTCAACGGCTGGAGTATCAAGATCGGGGAAAGAAACTAAGCTGAGTAGCGTTATACACACCAACCAGCTTATGAATACTATTGTAAAAATATGCCTTCTAAGCACTTATTAGTTCTTTGTAGGCAGCATCGGTCAATAAGCCTTCTACTTCAGATGAATTACTGATTTTAAGTTTTATCATCCATCCTTCGCCATACGGGTCGGTATTCACTTTTTCGGGTTCATCTTCAAGACCTTCGTTAAATTCAACAATCTCTCCACTAAGAGGCAAGAAAAGGTCAGAAACTGTTTTTACGGCTTCAACCGAGCCAAAAACTTCATCCTTGTCCAAGGTTTCATCCAAGGTTTCAATCTCAACATATACAATGTCCCCTAATTCACCTTGTGCGAAATCTGTAATTCCAATTGTTGCAATATCTCCATCAATTTTAATCCATTCGTGATCTTTGGTATACTTTAATTCGGAGGGTATGTTCATCTGATTTTTATATTGGTTATTGCAGCAAATGTAAAAGAATATCCCAAGCAATTCAAAAAAAGTAATTGGTAATTTCCAAGCTGTTACTTCTTATTAACGCACAACCTCTAGGCTTTGCAATAAACAAGCATTTTAGTTGCCAAAATTGTATCGCAAAGTAAAGCCTGCGTTTATAGTTGTTTGTGGGAAAGCCGTAGATACCGCAAATTTTGAAAAAGAATGATCATAGAAGAACAACGCATTTAAACTTTTGCTAAGGGCATAATCCGCAGTGAATTTAATGGACAGTAGATTCTGACCCGAAGTAATCTGATTATTATCGATAGCCAAATTCCTAATAATGGTTATGTTGTCTCTTAGGGTTGCATCCGCCTTAAGGTTTAAATCCCCTTTTAATCGTGTTTTTTCTCCTCCTATATTGGTAACAAATTTCACATCCTTAAAACGATACCCCAATCCAAGCGTGTATTCCTTTCCATTGATTTCAGTTAAAAGGTTATTATCGAAACTTAAGGATAATGCCCTATCCGTTCGTACTTCCGCCAGAACACTCATTGAGTTTTTCATTTCAAAATCTACCCGCATTAATGGATTGAACTGGTCGGTAAGCACCACATTATTAATGATGATTTCTGGTAGAAAATCCTGTGTTTCTCGATCAATGGTAGTATTTTGACGTTCCAAATTGGTTTGGAAAGAATTAACACTATATGCAGATCTATATCCATGGCTCAAAGAAAAGCGTTTGAATTTCTTTTTAAACCATTTGTTACGCATTAGTCCCGTATACTTAATATTCCAATTTGGAATTGGTATATCTCTAAAGGCATCCAAATTTACACGATCCACGCCCTGACCTGTGTAGGCAGCAAAGAAAGCTGGCAACAGAACGTCTTGGTTTGTTTTACCGTATCTTTCAGGGAAGCCATCTGCGTCCACACTACCTGTATCATGGTTCCTGTCGGCCACTAATCTATTGGCAATTGTAATTCTATTGTCCTTAAAAGTTTGAAAATTATCGGAATTAAATTCATCACTCTTGCTGAAAACAGTGCCGATCATCATGGTAGAAATACTGAAATTCCCAAATTCATTACCCAAAAGGGTTACATACTCAAACAGACCATTTCCTAATTCATTGATTTGAAAATTCTCTTGGTAGCTATTTGAAAACTGTCTATCTGCCACCAAATCAATAGTAAGGTCCGTTATGGGTTGTGCAGTTGCAGTAACATTCAACTGTTTATTGGTGCGCTCAATATATTGTTGGTTGAATTCTGGAAAAGTAGTCAGCCAACCATTACGGGCAGCTTCAAATCGCACATCTGCCTGACTTCCGAACACAAAACCGAAAGAAGGTCTAGTGGTTCCAATAAACCCAATAGATTGAGTATAGCCCGGTAACACCTTACCATTACTTTCATTATAATTTACGTTGATTCGTTTAACCATGGTCAAAATATCTACCATTGTATTGAAAGCACCACTGGTTTTATCTGAATCATTTTGATTTCCCCCTGCCGCACTTGCCGGGTTTCCAGCCTTGTCCCTTCGTGTATTTGCAGGCTTGGACGTTCCCTTACCGTTCCTTTTTTTCAATCCTAAATAATCATAAAACCGTTGCATGCTTAGGGCTGCTGTTATATTGTGGGTGTTTGCATTTTGTACTGTATTGATATCCTCCCCAGCGACTTCATTTAAGGCATCTCCTCCTCTTTGCCAATCAAAATTACTGGTGTAGGTATATTGTGCGTTTATAAAATCTAACGCAGGTATCTTGTTAAATGGCAATTCGTAATTTAGTTGCATTTGTTGTGAATGCCGGTTGGGCTCCCCAATATCCCAAAATCCATCCCAAAGTCCCAAAGTCTGATCAATTTCGGATTCTGGATTGCCATCTTCATTAAAATAATTTCGAACAATATTATTATTGGAGGTCGTTAAATTTAATCGCAAGGATTTACTCAAACTATAATTAAGCGCATATTGCCAATTAAAAAGATAATTACGTTGTTGCAACAAAGGTAAATCCAATGCCTCCACCCCTGGTTCCAAAACATCCCTAAAGCGTTGTTGATTGAATGACCGGTTAATATTGGAATTTACAGATATGCTTGTCGGCAACAAAT
>CAXMOE010000014.1:12097-26963 GCA_964194835.1 uncultured Flavobacteriaceae bacterium
AAAATTAAAATCTTTGAGCCATTGCCAATATTTACCGTTGAACAAAGAATCCTTCTTGGCTAACGGCACCACAGGGGATGGTTTAAAATTATGATTGTAAACAAAACCTGTTACAACATTTTGGTCCCTTAAATTGGCAATCTCAAAATCTCTATGATCTGTTTCGTTATAAGAATAGTTAAAGGTGAAATTTTCGATATCATAGAAATTGGCCTCTCCTTCTTCACCCCTGTTTTTTCGTACTCCAATGAGGTTGATACTAGTTCTTTTGGTATAATCTTCTGCCTGTTCCTTAATTGTGTTTGCGTCCTCCGCTGTTTCAGCAGCAGATATTCGGTCATCCAATTTTAAATCATCATAAACAGGATCAAATTCGGGCGTAATCAACTGTTCTGAAATTCCGTAATTAAAAGGGAGTTGCAAACCCCATTTTTTTGGAAATAATTGACCCACATTTACGTTGGTAACCACATCATAGGACATGGCGTCTTCCCTGGCCCGCTCATTGGGCATCTGGTCTATGGCTCCAAACCCGGATGTGCTTTTGCTCCCTGTAGCCGAAACATTGGCAAAATCGGCCAGGTTCGCATCGATAGCGGCCACTGCTGCCCAACCTCCATTATTGTCAAGACCTGCCAAGCGCAGTTCATTGAACCATACTTCCCCTCGTGCGGGTAGGCCATCAATATTTTTTATCCCAACCATCATAGTTCGGATACTTCCCAAAGAAGGATTTCCACGGATTCCTATACGCAACGTTCCTAGGGTTCTTGGGGCAAATTCATCCACCGAAATAACTTCTCCGTTCGCCACTTCGTAAAAGTTAATATCATTTAGGCTCTGGTTTGCAATTCCAAGGGATTTTACCTTATTCAGATCTGCAAGTGTAATATTGAACTCGTTTGTTTCCGGCCATATTTGTTCTGGGGAGACCGAACCAAAAGAGGTAAACTGTAATGGCAATTCCAATTGATAGAAATTTTGTGAAAAGTCAGTGCCTATTCGTAAGAAACCGACCAAGGGAGTTTCATCATCTGTATAATCCCCGTCCGAAATCTTTTCGGCATGCATAAACATTTTTAAACGTTCATACTGACGGATATCTATGTTCACATTTTTGAAAACTCCCCTGGAATCCTCCGACTCCAAATTTTCCACTACAAAGGACAACGATTGTTCGTTTTGACGTATTATAGTGTTGTTATTATTTAATTGTTCCCTGTTGACTCCTGGTGGCAATACATAAGGTATGGGAGTTCTAGTATTATTCTCTTCTATATTGACTGTATTGACATCTACCAAGGTGCCATCATCGACAGGGTCATTATCCACCTCTGGCTCTAAAGATTTTGTGTAGGTACGCCAATCACCCCGTACTAAATCCAAGGTAGCGAACCGCAATACCACATCATCCGAAAAACCGGTAAGATACATCCGCATAAAACTTATGGATCTAAAATCAGTAATACCACCAAGGGCATTAGTAAAATCATTTAACGGTATCTTATACTGAATCCACCGGTGATTGACTTGTGATCCATTGGGTAATTGTGGAGTAACCCCTTCCTTAATATCGGTAATGTAGGTGTCGTTTATTGTAGCATTTGGTGCAATCGAAATACGGTATTCATAATAACTATTCACAGTATTCATGGTTAAATCCCTATCTATGTCCTCAACGTCGGGCAAGGTAGTGGACCCCCTATTGGTATCGGTCACAGTTACTGGGGAATTGCCCTCCGGGTTATTGAAATCAAAATAACGTTCCAAGATACCTCCATCCCTATTTAGATAGTATTGATAGTTATCAAGGGCTGGATCATTACCCGTGTTATTCGTATAAATGGTCCCTTCTGTGGTATCATCCAAACCATCCAAACCAACATCCTGAAGTGCCCTGCTTGTCTCATTTACATCGAATGCATAGACCAATGATTGCGTGGAGGGAACTTCTCCCCAAGAAGTAGGTGCTATCAGTTCATTGCTGTCTACACCGGGTAAACCGTTTTCATACTGTTTTCTACCATCTTTTAAAATATCCTCCGATATATTTCCCAAATTAATTACTAATTCCCCTGGACTTGTGGCAACTCCATCCACATAGGGATCCAACACCCAAAATTGCACAAACTCAATATTGGATTGCTCGAAATTAGTACTGCTCAAAGATCGCATGATCCCAGCCCACTTATCCTCAGGTTGCTCGCCTACAAAATTGGGGTTATTGTTATAAGGCCCTTGAATATTTGGGTAGTAAACCAAATCCAATGTGTTCTGCACAGTTGTTTGTCCTTGGGCAATATCGATCTGTGGAAAAACCTCATCGATAAAAATCCTTCGTGTCTCATTGGTAGAAATATCATTATCACTGATTCCTGCTGGGCGTTGGTTGGTATAAAAGATTGGATCTATGGTATACCACGACATTTTTGTCCTCCCGAACCCATTTTCCAAATTCGTAGGATCATCTGGAGAACTACCGAATAGTTGTCCGCCAGCGTCCCCAAATTCCAATGGTGTACTGGCCAAGGTCCATCCAAGTGAAGATCGAATATCAATTAAAGACTGTGCTCCTTCAAAATCATCCAAATAGGTGGTTGTCTCACCTTGGAAATTGGCATTTTTTGGAGATCCCGGCTTTAAAAAGGCCACCTCTCCGCGCACAGATAAATTGGAAGGAACATCTGTATCTATATTTGGTAATTTATTCACCAAACGTGTGAGAAATGGAATTTCAGTGGAAAAATTTCCATTAAGCCCAAAAATGGTATTATTTACAGGTTCTACCCCAAAATTTGATTTCTGTGTCAAGGGACGTTCGTTCAAATTCAAGAAGGTCCCGCCAAAAAAGAAATTTTTGCTGAATTGGTGTTGTACATCGATTCCCGTAAAACGTCTTGTCTGCTGTCCAAAAACTGCATTATTCTCAACCGATATATTAATTGGGGTATTGGAAGCTTCCAAGCTAGGGTCCAGTATTTGGACAGTCCCTGCTTGATAGTTCACAGTATAGTCTATTCCTTCTTGCAACTGTCGTCCCCCAGCGGTGACCCTTACAGAGCCACGAGGTACATTAAAGGCGCCAATTGGAATACCATTGCTTCCTTCAGATTTGTACCTTCCTTTTAGCAAAAATTTGTTTTTCTCGGCATCTTCCAAAGCTGCAGCCTTAGTGATGGCATACATGTTTCTAAAAACATATTTCTGTTGATTGGCATTGTAACCTTGGTCGTTATCAATTGCATAAGTTCCCCCTCCAAGTAATTCGAACAAATATTCCCCAAAAGGTTCGACCTTGGTAAAAATAATCCTTCCCGATTGGGTATCAACTGTTATTCCTGGAACATAATCAAAAAATCCGTCACCACCACTTTGCACATCGTTGTAGACATTTAAACGGTCTAGATTAAAAACATCCAGTAGAATTCGTTCCTCCAAAGGTTTGGGAAGATCTGGCCATCCAGATCCAGTCGAATCATCAACTGGGGAAATATAGTTTCTAGGCGTGGGGTCTGTATATAAAATATTTAATTTAAAATCTTCCTGACTTAGCTGAAAAGCACCGGTAGCATAGATGTTTTTCATCATTAAGTCCCAAATGGGATCGGTAACATTGGTAATATTACTTTTCAAAAGTTTTAGGACAAGGGTATTATTGTTTATTATGGGATTTTCTATTCCCGGTGCAACCGTAGTGGCGTCCAAGCCCCCGTTTGCAAATTCCCCTACTTGGTATACCTCTCCATTAAATGTATATTGGAAGGCCACTGCAAGTACTTCATCATTGCTCAATCGTTGGTTTAATGAAATGTAACCCAACTGTGAATCGGATTGATAATCCCTACCCAGTTCCAATTTTCTTGCATTTTCCAAAATGGCGTAATCAAACCCTTGATTAACCTGATACCCAGGCACGTTAAATCCGGCCTCAACTGTTGCGATATCCCTTATTGAAGAAGTTAGCGCTCCTCCTGCATCAATTAATGCAGGATCGTAATCATTGGCATTATTTCTGGGCAAATCCCCAGCTGCCGTCAAATTAAAAAATCCAGCGGGGTCACCATTCAGGCTTCCTATTCTGGTTTTGGGTGCATTGACCTCCCCTAAATCCTGAAGAGCAACAACATTCCTAACGTTCAAAGTCTGTTGACTCCTATTAGTTACCCAAACTTCCAATCTGGCAATCTGAACCTGACTTCTGATGTAGGGATAATTTTCCAGTGCAGCATCGTAATTGTCCCTGAAATACTGGGAAAGAAAAAAGTGCTTATCCTCATCATAATCCAGGGAAGACAGTGAAAACTCATTAATGGTGCCTCCACCTTGGGCTACTACAGTATTGTTTTGTGAACGCTGCTCAGAGAATACGGCGGTGACCGAAGTCTTTCCAAATTGCAGTTGTGTTTTTATCCCGAACAAACTTTGTGCACCTGTTATCAGGGAACTATTAAGCGGCATATTAACATTACCTACTTCAATTTTCTGTATAATATCATCTTCAGTGGGAGTGTAATCCAACTTTACCAAGTTCTGAAAATCAAAGGTAGCCTCGGTATCATAGTTTGCAGTGACTTGTAATCTTTCCCCAATTTTACCCAACAAGCTTAAACTAATACGTTGATCAAAATCAAAAGACAAGTTGGTACGGTTTCTTGGAGAAAGTGCGGGATTATCATTTTTTTGCCAAATAATCCCAAGGTCCATGGCAACTGAACCCTGTGGTATTACTTCTATTGTATTTCCACCAAAGACAGATTCAAAAAAGCTGTTATTTACGTAAAAATTGGGCAATAAATTCTTACGTGCTTCTTCACTACCTGCTTTTTTACCTGAGTAGGCATCAATTTTTTCCTTAAAGTAGGATTTCATTCCTTCCTTTCGTACCAACTCCTGGTATTGTTGAGGTGAAAGGATAATGGGGTACCCAATATCGAAGTCACCTATACTTTCGGAATATATATAACGATCAAGTTTGGGGTCATAGGTATATTTGGAAATAATACTATTGGGATTCTGTATTTTTATCTGTCCTAAAGAAAAACCGGTTTTTATGGAGTCGGTTTCCTGCTCATTCAATTCCTGAGCAACAGCAACTTCTGTTGTCCCAAGAAAAATGATGCATAGAAAGATAATCTTAAATATTGATAATTTAAGAAATAATTTTGCCCCTGTTTTCAAACTTATTACAAATTTTTAAGCGACAGTTTAATAATGTCCTCTACGCTTAGTGAAGGATCATGGATTAAAACCTTGTCCACTGCCTTTTCAGCGTGCTTGCGGACAAACCCAAGAACCTCTAAAGCAGATAACGCTTCATCTTTATTTGTATTGTTTGAATCAGTGGAAACTTCATCGATATCATAAACTTTTAAAATCTTGTCCCTCAAATCCAAAATAACCCGCTGTGCAGTCTTGGCACCAATCCCTTTTATCGCCTGTATCGAGGCTACATCGGCATTGGCAATGGCATCTCTTACATGCCCTGGGGACAAAGAGGATAGCATGGTCCTTGCAGTACTAGATCCTATCCCGGAAACGGACAGTAGCAACCGAAATATTTCCCTTTCCGATTTTTCGGCAAATCCGAACAACGTATGCGAATCTTCCTTAATCTGTAAATGTGTAAAAAGCTGGATATTTTCTTCATCACCAATTTTGGAAAAAGTATGTAGTGAAATATTCAAAAAATAACCTACGCCCGAACATTCAATGACCACATTGGTAGGGTTTTTTTCAATCAATTTTCCTTTTAAATGGGTAATCATATTTCACTTTTTAATTTAGCTGCTAATTTTGCTTTCTTTCTTTTTTCCCTTTCCTGTGCATCGATAACTGCTACAGCAACCATATTGACCATTTCGTCCACACTAGCTCCCAATTGTAGAATATGGACCGATTTTCTAAGACCCACCATAATGGGCCCAATGGAATCGGCCTGGTTTAACTCCTTTAATAATTTGTAGGTAATGTTGGCAGATTCCAAATTGGGAAAAATTAGGGTATTTACTTTTTTCCCCGCCAATCTTGAAAACGGAAAATTACTCTCATGTAATTCCTTGTTCAAGGCAAAGTCGGTCTGAATCTCACCATCCACAACCAATTCGGGATTTTTGGAATGTATAATTTTCACAGCTTCCCGTACTTTGGCCGCATGCGGATGGGTAGATGACCCAAAATTCGCATATGACAAAAGCGCAATTACCGGATCAAAACCAAATGTCGTAGCCACATTTGCCGTCATTTGGGCTATCTCCGCTATTTCTTCTGCATTAGGGTCTATATTGATGGAGGTATCTGCTAAAAACAGTGGCCCCCTTTCTGTAATCATAATATTCACTGTAGATACTTTTTTAACCTTGGATGCCCTTCCAATGACTTCCAATATTGGTTTTACAACAGTAGGATAGGCCCTGGAGTATCCAGACATCATTCCATCGGCATCCCCCTCCAGTACCATCATTGCACCGAAATAATTACGTTCCCTCATTTTTGTTCTTGCACCGTACAAGGTTACGCCACTTCTTTTTCTATTTTTCCAATATCTGGTGGCGTAATGGTTTCGTTTATCGATGGATGTTTCATCCTTAGGGTCTATAATGGAAATATCAGCATCAAACTCCAATTCCTTCATTAATTCTTCGATAACTTCCCTATTTCCCAACAATATTGGAACAGCAATACCCTCTTCATGAGCTATTTGGGCCGCTTTTAACACATCGAGATGGTTTGCCTCAGCAAAAACAATTTTTTTAGGGTGCATTTTGGCTCGTTCTAATAACAGACGAACAACTTTATTATCATTTCCAGAACGTTGAAGTAATTCTTCTTTATACTTTTCCCAATCTTTTATTGGCTGCTTAGCAACGCCACTTTCCATTGCAGCCCTTGCCACAGCGAGAGGAATCGTTGCTATTAGTCTAGGATCAAAAGGCTTCGGAATAATATAATCCTCTCCGAAGGTAAGTCTGGTTTCACCATATGCAATATTCACCTGTTCTGGCACAGGTTCTTTGGAAAGTCCTGCCAAAGCCTTTACCGCTGCCATCTTCATAGCCTCGTTAATTTTGGTGGCTCTAACATCCAAAGCTCCTCTAAAAATAAAAGGAAACCCAAGAACATTGTTCACCTGATTTGGATGATCGGAACGGCCAGTGGCCATAATAATATCCTTTCTTGTTTTACAGGCCAAATCATAGGCTATCTCCGGATTTGGATTGGCCATTGCAAAAACAATGGGTTTTTTGGCCATAACCTTTAGCATTTGCGGGGTCACTATATCTGCTATTGAAAGTCCTATAAAAACATCCGCATCTTCCATTGCTTCTTCCAACGTATCAATTTTTCGGGCAGTGGCAAATTCCAATTTCTCCTTTGTTAGACCCTCCCTATCTTTGCGGATGACCCCTTTACTATCGAGCATGACAATATTTTTATCTATTGCTCCAAAAGCTTTGTACAATCGTGTACATGAGACTGCAGCCGCCCCGGCTCCATTGATTACAATCCTCACTTTTTCGATTTTCTTTGCCGCTATTTCCAAGGCGTTCAATAAAGCAGCAGCAGAAATAATAGCTGTTCCATGTTGATCATCGTGCATGACCGGGATATCGAGTTCTTCCTTTAAACGTCGCTCAATTTCAAAAGCTTCCGGTGCTTTAATATCCTCTAGATTTATTCCCCCAAAGGTCGGGGCAATTGCCTTTACTGTCTCCACAAATTTATCTACATCCTTGGTATCCACCTCAATATCAATCCCATCAATGTCCGCAAATATCTTGAACAGAAGACATTTTCCCTCCATCACGGGCTTGGAAGCCTCTGGGCCAATATCTCCCAACCCCAATACCGCAGTACCGTTGGAAATTACTGCTACTAAATTTCCTTTGGCAGTATATTTATAAACATTGTCCTTATTTTTTTTAATTTCCAAACAAGGTTCAGCGACGCCAGGTGAATAAGCAAGTCCCAAATCTCGTTGGGTAGCATAAGGTTTTGTTGGGACTATCTTTATTTTACCCGGTTGAGGTTTGGAATGATAGTTTAAGGCATCTTGTTTGTTCTTTTGCTCACTCATAGGGTACGGTTTTGGAAAAACAAATTTAATGGTATTCTTGGTATAAAAATACCTAAAGTGTACATTCCCTAAATTCCATACAAAAAAGCGTCAACTTGTGCCGTTGCTTTTTAAAAATTCGCACTACTGAGTATTATAACAACTACCGAAGTAGCAACTATTAAATGGATAAGCCATAAAGTAAGTATAGAAGTTATTTAATAAATTTAATGTTGCGTTGGAGACCTGAAAATTTGGTGCGTTTTACGGCCGATTTTTGAAACACTTTCCTAAAAACATCCTCGGTAATCTCTTCCCAATCCTTTTTGGTCATGGACAGCAACTCGGGATGTGGATTAAAAAGTGGTTCGTTATGGGGCTTAGAAAATTTGTTCCAAGGACAAACATCTTGACAAATATCACATCCAAAGGCCCAATCGTCGAACTTTCCTTGAAATTCGTTAGGGATTGCATTCTTAAGTTCAATAGTAAAATAGGATATACATTTACTGCCATCAACCACGTATGGCTCGGTAATAGCTTGTGTTGGACAAGCATCCAAACAGGCTGTACAACTACCACAATGATCCGTTACCGGACTGTCATATTCAAGATCAAGGTCTACAATTAATTCTGCAATAAAATAAAAGGAACCTACCTGCTGCGTAAGCAGGTTGCTATGTTTACCAACCCAACCCAGACCGCTTTTCGCTGCCCAGGCTTTGTCCAATACCGGAGCGGAATCTACAAAAGCCCTGCCTTTTACTTCTCCTATTTCCTCCGAGATGAATTCTTGCAGCTGTCTTAATTTGGATTTTATGACATGGTGATAATCTTGGCCATAGGCATATTTTGACAGCTTAAAGCTGTTTTTATTTTGCTCTTCTTTAGGGTAGTAATTAAGCAATAATGAAATGACCGACTTGGCCCCATCAACTAGTTTGGTAGGATCCAGGCGCTTGTCGAAATGGTTCTCCATGTACTGCATTTCGCCGTGCATGTTTTTATTAAGCCATTTCTCTAATCTAGGCGCTTCTTCTTCTAAAAACTCCACCTTGGAAATACCACATGACAAAAAACCGAGACGTTTAGCTTCGGTTTTTATAAGTTGTGTATATTTTGGTTTGATGTTCATTTACGCTTCTCCCATAATACCGATTACTATCAGTAGTGATGAGACGCTAAAATACAAATCTCTTTTTGGAAGCGCTGTGAAATGGAACGATGTTGTCAAAAAAGATGAATCTGTAAAGAACAAATGAGTTAGGATTTGTTTATTACTGTATTGTGGCTCGGCATATAGGTCAAATTTACTTAGTAACTATAGCATAACAAAAAACCGAAGCGAAATGCCTCGGTTTTTATTAATTGCTACCAAATGTGCAAGTTTCGTTTAATTTACAGGAGGATGCATTGCAACTTGTATATTAGCACAATAGCCTACTACATCGGAGTCTGGATGTAGCATTGGACCTGATGGAAAACCAATATCAGGAAGCAGACAACCACCATCAATAGTTTGTATTTGGTCGGGCATCATTTCCGGCTGAGCTGGTCCATGAGTACGTAATGCCATATGAACTTCAGCTGTTAGCGGATTATAAATAATATCCCCAACGCTTATATGTCCAGAAAAATTACCATTCCCACTTCCACCTACAATGTGACCAGCAGCATGAGTAGAAAATAGTGGTGGACCCGGAGCATCTCCAAAGACTACAAACCACAAAGTATATGCATTCCCTGGTATTAACCCTTTAGTTTTAAAATTTACAGTAATCCCATTTACATTTCGATGCAAAGTTGATGAAGCTCCCGGGATTTCATTTAAGGTGTAATCAATAATAGGCGCTGTTAATTTATTAGTTTTTGCCGAAACACCCTCCAAATCTGTAGAAAGTGGATCAGGCGTTGTTTCCTGGCTACAGGAAAATGCGAATAAAATTAAAAGCGTAAACAAGAATTTAATAATTGTTTTCATAATACTAATATTTAAATTGATTAAAAAATCAGGGGGAGGTCATGAAACGTGAATAGTCTCAGGTATATGTTCCTTCTTTATAAAGAATCATAGGTTCATAATTGTAGCTTATAAATTCTAAACCAACTAGTTGAATAAGTAATTGAAGATAAAGTTCAATTTACATGGATTCTACAAAATCCTATTGAACCGATTAAAATATTCTATCGAGGGAAAGGCACGGGAGAAGTAATTGATATTGCCTTGGGTCAATATTGAGGATACAAAACTCCCCATAATAAGCATGTTCAAAATTCACAAAAATTTCTTAAAAAATATTTCTTTTATTAGTTTCTTTAAAAAATTTATTACCCTCCTAAGCAATAAAGATTAGAATTTTGGTACAAATATCTTTGTGGAAGGTCAGAAAAATGGAACAATTTTGCAATAAAAAATCAACGTTCCACAAATTTGATAGGCACTGCTCTAGGTTTCAGTGAGATCAATGGATTTATTTCCACTATTTCCAAAGGAGTAGTAAGGCGGTACTTTTTTAAGATTTCAGCAATCGTCAATATCATTTCATACATCGCAAAATTATTTCCCACACACATTCGGGGGCCGGCGCCAAATGGGAAATAGTGATTTGAAAAGTCCTTTTTGTTTTCCGGATCAAAACGATCGGGATTAAACTCTTCCGGGAATTCCCAAAAATCGGAATGTCTATGCAATTCGTAAATAGACATTAACAATAAGGTGTCTTTTGGGAACTTGTGCCCTTCAAATTCATCGTCTTCAATAGCTATCCTATCTATGACATAGGCAGGAGGATATAATCTCAAAGCCTCTTCAATACATTGTTTGGAATATTGCAATTGGGACAGTTTTTGCATAATGTCGCCCTCATTCAAATCTATATTGGAAGTTTCTTGGATTACCTTTTCTTGACTTTCCGGATGCTTTGCCAACAAATATAAAGTGAAGCTGAGCGCATTTGCGGTCGTTTCATGACCTGCAGTAAAAAGAATCAGGACTTCATCTATCAACTGCCGTCGAGGCATGGATGTACCGTCCTCATACTTGGCATTCAATAGCATATCCAATAAATCGTCTTTTTCCTGTCCGTTGTTTATTCGTTCTTCAATTATTTCATTCAACACCTCACGCCCCTCTTTGGCAAGGTCCAAATGTCTATTGATACTACCGTTTAAACGAAACCACCATTTCATATAAGGTTGTCTCATTTCTTTGATGAGCATTCTTTGGTTGCTCTCTGTAATATGCTTGAGTTTCTCCATCCGATTTCGGATATCGCTATTACTGAAAAGCGATTTTGCAACCACTTGGAACGCCAAATCCCCCATTAATGGAAAAACGTTTTGGGTAGTATGGGGTTCTATTCTTTGTAACTCAAACTGAATAGCATCCCTAACTGTCCCCATTAAGTTTTGGAGTTTTTTCTTATGAAAAGCAGGTTGCACCATTCGTCTATGGGTACGCCAATGTTCTCCATTGGAAGTTAATATCCCTTGACCAATATACTTGGCCAAATCAACGGTTTGTATAGGGGATTTCTGGTACTTTTTATGCTGCTTTTGAAGAATATGTTTTACTAAAGTTGAATTCCGAGTAAATATTATAGTCTTTGACCACCATATTTTTACACGAAAAATGCCTCCAAATTTTTCGAAATTCTCGTGGTGAAAAGGCAACGGATTTTTCAGGATACGTTTGCGATTCTTAAAAACCTGAAACTGGGTTATTGTAGGTAATTTGTGCATTGTTGTCACCAAATCGTTGAAGATGTTCAAATAAAGGGAAAAGAGAAAACTTGTTATTAAAATAATCCTCCCTGCATATCGCCTTTTGTTCTTCCCAAATGTTTATAGGCCAATTCGGTAGCTTCTCTTCCTCTTGGGGTACGCATAATAAAACCTTGTTGTATCAGAAATGGCTCGTACACTTCCTCAAGGGTTTCTGCACTATCAGACACTGCCGTTGCCAAGGTAGAAATTCCCACCGGGCCACCTTTAAATTTATCTATAATCGTGCTAAGAATCTTATTATCCATTTCATCTAAACCATACGCATCCACATTCAAAGCATTTAAACTAAATCTGGAGATATTCATTTCGATTTTGCCGTTCCCTTTGATCTGGGCAAAATCACGCACCCTTCTTAAAAGTGCATTGCATATCCTTGGGGTGCCCCTACTTCTACCTGCAATCTCAATTGCTGCATCCTGGGTTATTGACACTTTTAGTATTTCGGCACTCCGCTCCACAATAGTGGACAATAATTCTGTAGAATAATATTGTAATCTACTCTGGATACCAAACCTAGCACGCATTGGTGAGGTCAACAAACCAGACCGTGTAGTAGCACCTATAAGTGTAAACGGATTTAAATTTATCTGTACCGTTCTTGCATTGGGACCGGTCTCGATCATAATGTCAATTTTATAATCCTCCATGGCAGAATACAAATATTCCTCCACTATGGGACTTAACCTATGAATCTCGTCAATAAAAAGCACATCCCTTTCCTCAAGATTGGTCAATAAACCAGCCAAATCCCCAGGTTTATCCAAGACAGGACCAGAGGTTATTTTTATACCCACACCAAGTTCGTTGGCCAAAATATGTGCCAAGGTTGTTTTACCCAATCCAGGGGGACCATGAAAAAGTGTATGGTCCAAAGCCTCTTCCCTTTGGTTAGCTGCCTGTACGAATACTTTTAAATTTTCCAAAACTTGTTCTTGCCCTGTAAAATCGTCGAATGTAATGGGGCGCAAGGCCCTTTCAATATCAATTTCCTCAGGTGAAAAATTATCCGTGGTCGGGTCTAGATTATCGTTCATGTCCTAACAAAGATAGTAAAAAGTTAAGCTGGAGAAATGATAATATATAAAAGGAAGGAATCTGAATGACATGACAATTGTCATCTTTTTTTATTGAAATTATTAACAACTTCACATCTTAATATGAATTTAAAACAAGATGTTATGCCAGTTACATTTAATCTTCACGATTACGGAATAGAAACAGCAACTATTTTTAGGAATAGCAGCGTACCTACCTTGTATGAAATAGGCCTACGTTTGGAAAAAGGAACAGCCATTTCCGATGTTGGTGCATTGATGACCTATTCTGGAGAAAAGACAGGTCGTAGCCCAAAGGACAAACGAATTGTAAGGCATCCAGATTCCGAAGAAAACATTGACTGGGGAGACATAAACATAGGATTGGATGAGCATACCTTTATGGTAAACCATGAGCGGGCAATTGATTTTTTAAACATTTGCGACCATTTGTTTGTGGTAGATGCTTATGCGGGCTGGGACCCAAAATACAGAATTAAGGTACGGATTATATGTACAAGGGCATATCATGCACTATTTATGCAGAATATGTTGATAATACCCAATGAGGAAGAACTGGCCAATTTTGGTGAACCAGATTATGTAATCCTTAATGCAGGTGGTTTTCCTGCGAACAGGTACACATCCGAAATGACCTCCAAGACCAGCATTGATGTTAATTTGGAACGAAAAGAAATTGTAATCTTAGGTACCCAATATGCGGGAGAAATGAAGAAGGGCATATTTTCAATCATGAATTATTTAATGCCATTGGAAAATGTATTGCCCATGCACTGTTCTGCCAACGTGGGGGAAAAAGATGATGTAACCATTCTTTTCGGTTTATCAGGTACTGGAAAAACAACTTTGAGTGCTGATCCCAAACGAAGGCTGATAGGTGACGACGAACATTGTTGGACAAATGAGGGAACATTTAATATTGAGGGGGGATGCTATGCCAAGGCCATTAACCTATCTGCTAAAAACGAACCAGATATTTTTAATGCTATTAAGTTCGGAACTGTCCTTGAAAATGTTGTGTATGACAAAAAAACAAGGGAGGTAGATTATACCGACACTTCCATTACGCAAAACACTCGCGCGTCATATCCAATACAATTTATCGATAATGTACAGATGCCGTGTATTGCTGGACATCCAGAAAATATCATTTTCCTTACCTGTGATGCCTTTGGAGTACTACCCCCAGTTAGCAAACTAAGCCCAGAACAGGCTAGCTACCATTTTATTTCTGGGTATACGGCCAAAGTAGCTGGAACAGAAATGGGAGTTACCGAACCACAAGCAACATTTAGCGCTTGTTTTGGGGCTGCATTTATGATGTGGCACCCCAATAAGTATGCGGAGTTATTGGCCAAAAAAATTAAGGAACATAAGGCAACTGCTTGGTTGGTAAATACAGGTTGGACAGGTGGTGCACATGGAGTTGGTTCCAGAATAAAACTAAAATATACCAGGGCCATGATTGATGCCATACACCACAAGAATTTTGATAATGTGGAATTCGCCGAGGACGCTGATTTTGGTTTTCAAATTCCACTTAGCTGCCCTGATGTACCGGCCGAAGTACTCATCCCAAAAAACACCTGGGAGGATAAAGAAAAGTATGAAGAAACTAAATTAAAACTTATTAAGTTATTTAATACGAATTTTAAACAATTTGAAGAAAATGTAAATGACCAAATTGTTAAGGCCGGTCCTTCAGCGGATTACTCCTTACAATCATAATAAATTACAGATCTAAGTTAAAACCTTCCTCGTTTCATACGATGGGGGTTTATTAATCACTCAACCTAAGAACCCTAATGGCAGCTGGAAAATGAATTGGAAAACTAAATGAATTCTACCCAATACTCCTTCTAGTTCTGCTCCTTATGAAGCTCTGAAGTATTCAAAAATTCCAAAATGGTTACTTTAGGATTACCATATAAATAGGTCTTGGAAGCACCTCTGGAAGAAAGTTCAAAATCGG
>CAXMOE010000015.1:0-16592 GCA_964194835.1 uncultured Flavobacteriaceae bacterium
AAAAGATTCAAAAGAAACATTTCTTTTCAAATAATACCTTAACAAAGATGTTGCGAAAATTCCTGTAAAAATTCCTGTTGTAATCTCATAAAACAAAAATTTAAAACTCAATTCATTTACTAAAAAAATTGACACTAAATTATAAGACCCCCAACCTAATAACTGAAGCAGCCAGAAAATTCTATTTCTTTTTTTTGAAGATAATTGCATGCCCAATTTTATTGAATTCCAAATATAACAGAATCCTAAAAACCTTCCTAGATTATTACAGCAAATGATTTATTACCGTAACCGTAAAATAGCCAGTTGCCATCATTGCTATAACAAAACATATGACCACTGCCACAGCTTTGAATTTCCCACCTTGTTTTTGTTTATTCATCGTATTACTGAGTTTCAAGGGAGATGTGTTTAAAGAATTACACTAAAAATAAATGTCACTATTGCTTCTGCCAATGCTATCATCATTTTAAATTTAAAAATTCGTTTACTTAATTTTGCATAAAAATAAGACAGTCCTTGTTCTCTTGAAACCAAATTATGGCCAACGGTAAAATATCCAAAGCGAACGGCATGGAAACAAAAAAGAGAGCCTATAAGCTCCCTTTAAAATGACAAAAACATCAATTTTACTTTTTCTTCTGAGGGGGATATTTGATAAATACTTTTTCAACAAGCTGTTTTAAAATTGCTTCACGCTCATTGGGAGAGGCGTTATCCCTTAAGGAACTTTCAGATACAGCCTGCCAAAACATGGCATCTTTCTGACTGTCCACAAAATCGAATACAATTTCCCGGGTAAATTTGGATTGGCCAACAGGAATACCAAAGGAAACACCTCCACCTACATTTCCTCCACCACTACCCACCCCAACACCTACCGTATTATTACGTGGTGCTTGGAAAGAGCTACTAAAGATATTGATGAAAAAATCGGGCTCCTCAGAAAGTAGGATCCCTTTATTCTGCATGGTTACATCTATGGCTTTTATCAACCGCTTGGTATCGAGTTCATTTAGGCCCGAAGCCATATCCGGATAATAATTATACGTAGAGTAATTGGAATAATTGGTTTCTTTATCATAGTCATAGTTCACCCGAATTGAACTACATGCAACCAAAAACAGGACAATGAATAAATAGCCTAATCCTTTCATTAGCATTGTTTTTAATAAAAATAACGAAAAATAAAGCTTAAAGTTGTAGAACGGGCGAATTAATCGTTTAACATCACCCATAGTCTATCCTTTAGCTCTTGAAGACCTTTTTGTGCAACGGAGGATACAAACATATAGGGGACACCTTCTAGTTCTATGTCCAATTCTGTTTTCATTTCTGCCATGAGTTCATCATCCATCATATCGCTTTTGGAAATGACTACCAATCTTTTTTTATCCAATAGTTCGGCATTGTATCTACGGAGTTCATCCAGCAAAATATCATATTCTTTACTAATGTCTTTACTATCGGCAGGAATCAAGAACAATAATGTTGCATTTCGTTCAATATGACGAAGGAAATAATGCCCAAGTCCCTTCCCTTCTGCTGCACCTTCTATGATTCCTGGGATATCGGCCATTACAAAACTTTGGAAGTCCCGATATTGAACAATTCCCAAGTTGGGTTTTAAGGTGGTAAATTCATAATCGGCTATTTTGGGCTTTGCAGAAGTTAGCACAGATAGCAGCGTTGATTTTCCAGCATTTGGAAATCCTACCAGCCCAACATCCGCCAGTACTTTCAACTCCAAGATGAGCTGAGATTCCAGACCGGTAATCCCTGGCTGCGCATATCTTGGAGTTTGGTTGGTGGCGCTTCTAAAATGCCAATTTCCAAGACCGCCCATACCTCCTTCCAAAATTATTTTTTCTTCCTGGTCATCGGTTATCTCACATAATATCTGATTGGTTTCCGAATCCCGTATCACTGTCCCCATGGGAACTTCCATGTATACATCCTCCCCGTCGGCACCACTGCTTCTATTTTTACTACCATGTCCACCATGACCAGCTTTAAAATGTTTTTTAAATTTAAAACCGATCAATGTCCAAAGATTTTTGTTCCCCCGCACAATAATATGTCCTCCACGGCCACCATCACCACCATCCGGACCGCCTTTGGTAATAAACTTTTCTCGATGTAAGTGTATAGAACCCTTGCCCCCGTTCCCAGAAGTTAAAAATACTTTTACATAATCAACAAAATTACCTTCAGTCATTAGTATCCTTTCTTGTTCCTCCTATGAAGTGAGGTGTCTAATTCGTATGCCCATATATTGTAGCTTATTCGCAGGTTTGGGAACCCAAGTGCGTTATAAATTATTTATTACACTTGCCAAGCGTTCGGTAATTTCTTCTATTGTACCAATTCCGTTAACGCTGTGGAACTTTCCTTGTCCTGTATAGAATTCCTTCAGTGGAGCAGTTTTCTCATTATATTCCTCAAAACGATTACGGATTTTGTCTTCATCCTGATCATCAGATCTACCGCTATCTTTTCCCCTATCCAAAAGACGTTGAATCAACACCTCATCATTGGCCTCAAGAGCAACAGTTGCGTTAATCTTCATTTTCTTTGACTCCAAAAAATCATCCAATGCCTGCGCTTGGGCCTTGGTCCTTGGAAATCCATCAAATATAAATCCACTGGCTTCAACGTTTTTTTCTACCTCATCCTGCAACATCTTTATAGTAACCTCATCGGGCACCAAATCTCCATTATCCATATAAGATTGGGCCAATTTTCCGAGTGCCGTACTGTTTTTAATATTGTACCGAAAAACATCCCCTGTAGATATGTGTTTTAAGTTGTATTTCTCCTTTAAATAGGAAGCTTGTGTGCCCTTTCCTGCACCAGGTTTTCCGAATAAAACAAGATTAATCATATGGTTTTGGTTTAGTTGGTATACTTCTTTTAAATTTCTCCCCAATTCGTTATAGTCCAAACCATAACCGACGATAAATTTGTCTGGAATGTCTATGCCAAAATAATCAATGGTGTATTCCCCATTATATACAGAGGACTTATAGAACATGGTGGCTATTTTAAATTCTTTTACATTGGTATTGGAAAAAAGATGTACCAATTTTTTGAGAGTGCGCCCTGTATCAATTATATCTTCAAGGATAATTACACTTCTCCCTTCGATATTGTCCGGGACATCCAAAAGTGTTTCTACAATACCCGTTGAAGTTAATCCATGATATGAACTTAGCTTAACAAATGAAACTTCACAGGGATGCGGATAATACTTTAAAAAATCTGCAGCAAACATAAAGGCACCATTGAGTACTCCAACAAAAATGGGTACTTCGTCTTTATAATCGGCAGCAACCTTGTCTGCTACATTTTTTACAGCAGCAAGGATTTCCTCTTCACTAAGAAAAGGCTTAAAATATTTATCATGGAGCTTTATCAACGGTACAAAAATTATAAGATGGCAAAGATAGGGTTTTGATTTCTCTTTTTTGGTTGTACAAGCTTGGTTTCTAAGATTTAGATGTATTTTTGTTCCAGTAGTACAATGTACTTATTCACATACCAAAAGAAAACTTAATGAACTATTTTTCTTCCGATTTTAAATTGGGAATCCTTGGAGGAGGACAGTTGGGAAAGATGATGCTGTACGAGACTCGAAAATTTGATATTCACACCAAAGTCCTAGATCCATCCGATGAAGCACCCTGTAAAATAGCATGTGATGAGTTTGTTCAAGGAGATCTGTTGGATTTTGACACCGTATATAATTTTGGGAAAAGGGTGGATGTATTGACCATTGAAATTGAAAATGTAAACACAATGGCATTGGAGAAATTGGAAGAACAAGGTGTTAAGGTCTTTCCTCCCACCAAAGCTTTGCACATTATTCAAAATAAAGCGATGCAAAAGCTTTTTTATGTGGATCACCAAATTCCTACAGCAGCTTTTGTTCGTTTTGCTTATACTACTGAAATTGAAGATAGCATTGCCAACGGAGGCTTAACCCTCCCGTTTGTATGGAAGAGCACCCTATTTGGATATGACGGTCAAGGTGTAAGAGTGGTTCGTAAAATTGAAGACTTGCAAGATCTTCCCAACGTAGAATGTATCGCCGAGGAGATGATTCCCTTTAAAAATGAACTGGCGGTTATCGTTGCCCGAAATGCAGATGGGCAGGTCGCTGCTTATCCTGTGGTTGAAATGGAATTCCATCCAGAGGCCAATCAGGTGGAGTATGTGATCTGTCCGGCACGGATAAAAGACCATGTGGCACAGAAAGCGACGGAAGTGGCTTTGAAAGTATCCCGGGAAATAGAACACATTGGACTTTTGGCCATTGAAATGTTTCAAACCGAAGAAGATGAAATCTTAGTCAATGAAGTGGCCCCAAGACCCCACAATAGTGGACATTATAGTATTGAGGCCAGTTACACCAACCAATTTGAACAACATATCCGGGCGGTATTGAACCTTCCTTTGGGAAATACCGAAAGTAAGGTAGCAGGAATTATGGTAAATTTGGTTGGGGCCGAAGGATATACAGGGAACGTGGTTTATGAGAACATCGAAAAAATTCTAAAAATGGATGGGGTCACACCCCATATTTATGGAAAAAAGCAAACTAGACCATTTCGCAAAATGGGCCATGTAACCATTGTAAACAAGGACATAGCCAAAGCTAGGGCAATAGCCGAACAAGTGAAACACACCATTAAGGTAATTAGTGGATAAAGTCTATTTTACAATTAGAAATATTAAAAATTATGAATAAAGTAGCAGTTGTTATGGGAAGTACAAGCGATCTTCCTGTAATGCAGGAAGCAGTCGATATTTTAAAGGGGTTTGATATTGAAGTAGATTTAGATATCGTATCGGCCCACCGTACCCCGGAAAAATTATATGAATTCAGTAAAAATGCCCATAAAAACGGATATGCCGTTATTATTGCTGGGGCGGGTGGGGCAGCACATCTTCCCGGAATGGTTGCTTCTTTATCCCCTTTGCCTATTATTGGAGTGCCCATAAAAAGCAGCAATTCCATAGATGGTTGGGATTCCATTTTATCGATCCTTCAGATGCCTGGCGGTGTTCCAGTGGCAACAGTGGCCCTGAACGGGGCAAAAAATGCTGGAATTCTTGCCGCTCAGATCATTGGCTGTAATGACAATTGTATTTTGGATAAAGTTGTGCTCTATAAAGAAGGGCTTAAACAAAAAGTGATTAAAGGCGCGGAAGAAATTAATAAGAAGTAAGCATTGATCAATTATTCTGTACCTAGCTATAGCCACAAACATTTTGAACATTATATTTTATTAACTGCAGATCAAACTATACACCTAAACTCTTGATCAATTAAATTTTTAACATTTATCCGATTATGGACAATCCCTTATTATCCCCTTTCGATACAGCACCGTTTTCTAAAATAAAAAACAAACATTTTAAGCCTGCAATTTTGGAGAGCATATCTGAAGCCAAGGAAGAAATTGATGCAATTGCCCATTCCACGGACGAACCAACTTTTGCAAATACCATTGAGGCTTTGGAATTTGCAGGGCAGCAGTTGGATAGAATATCAAGCATTTTTTTTAATCTGAATTCCGCGGAGACCAATGATGAGATTCAACAAATAGCTCAGGAAATATCTCCCTTGTTATCCGATTTTAGTAATGATATTACTTTGAACATAGAATTGTTCCACAGAATAAAAGAGGTATATCTTAAGAAAGACGACTTGGTTCTTACCACCGAACAGCAAACATTGTTGGAAAAAAAATACAAGACCTTTAGTAGAAACGGGGCAAACTTAACGGAGGACAAGAAAAGTCGATTACGGGAAATAGATGCAAAACTTTCCAAACTAAAATTAAAATTTGGAGAAAACATTCTTGCCGAGACCAATAATTACGAATTGTATCTTACCGATGAAAAAAATTTGAATGGATTGCCAGAAGGAGAAAAGGAAGCTGCAGAACAATTAGCCAAATCCAAGGGCAAGAAAGGTTGGTTAATTACTCTGGACTACCCTAGTTATGTTCCGTTTATGAAATATGCCAATAGCAGAAAGTTACGCAAAAAGTTGTCTATTGCATTTGGCAATAAAGGGTTTAAAGGGGATGCATTGGACAATCAGGATAATATATTAAACATTGCGGGACTGCGACATGAACGAGCGAACTTATTGGGGTATAAGACCCATGCCCATTTTGTATTAGAAGAGCGAATGGCAGAAAACCCGGAAAAAGTGTATGATTTTCTAAATGAATTATTGGAAAAAGCCAAACCCGCAGCAGAGCGCGAATTTAAACAATTGGAAGATTTTGCAAAGGATTTAGATAATATTGACCGACTGGAAAAATGGGACAGTGCGTATTATTCCGAAAAATTGAAGCAGAAATTATTTAGTCTGAACGACGAGCAATTAAAGCCTTATTTTAAGCTGGAGAATGTAATTGCTGGAGTTTTTAAGGTCGCTGAAAAATTATTTGGGCTTCATTTCGAGGAAGTTTTTGACATTGATAAATACCATGAAGAGGTTAAAACATATCGAGTTAAAGATAGTGATGGGAATTTCGTTTCCCTTTTCTATGCAGACTTCCATCCTCGACTCGGAAAACGTGGTGGCGCATGGATGACCTCCTATAAATCGCAATACTTTCTTAATGGAAATAATGTGCGACCACATATTTCCAATGTTTGTAACTTCACCAAGCCCACAGAGAACAAACCGTCTCTCCTTGCATTTAATGAGGTTACAACATTGTTCCATGAGTTTGGCCATGGTCTGCATGGCATGTTGGCCAACACCAAATATCCTAGTTTATCGGGCACTTCTGTTTATTGGGATTTTGTGGAACTACCCAGTCAGATAATGGAGAATTGGTGTTATGAAAAAGAAGCCTTGGAACTATTTGCAGCCCATTACGAAACAGGGAAACCTATTCCCATGGATTTGATACAAAAGATTAAGGAATCGGCAACTTTTCAGGAAGGTATGGCAACATTAAGGCAAGTTAGTTTTGGGTTTTTGGATATGGGGTGGCATGGAGCCGACCCATCAAATATTAAAGATGTTAAGGAGCAGGAAATAAAAGCTTTTAGAAGCACCAACCTGTTTCCAGATACTCCTGAAACTTGTATGAGCACTGGCTTCTCCCATATTTTTCAAGGAGGATATTCTGCTGGCTACTATAGTTATAAATGGGCAGAGGTCCTCGATGCTGATGCTTTTGCCTTCTTTAAGGAAAAGGGTATTTTCAACAAGGAGGTCGCAACTAAATTCAAGGAACACATACTTTCCAAGGGAGGTACAGAAATTCCCATGGTATTGTATAAACGTTTTAGGGGCAGTGAGCCCAAAACAGAAGCGCTATTGGAACGGGCAGGATTAATCAAGAAAGCTTCTTAGAATTCTAATCCTTAACTTTTGTAAGAGCCGAATAGCCTCCCAAGAGATCAACCACTTTTTTGTATCCCATTGATTCTAGTCGTTGTGCCGCTTTAGCGCTACGACCACCAGATTTGCAATACACATAAATGTCCCTATCTTTAGCTATGGAATCGAAATGCTTGGCAAAATCCTCGTCAAACCAATTAATGTTGACGGCGCTTTCCAAATGTCCGTTCTCGAACTCTTCTGGTGTGCGAACATCCACAAGAATTCCATTTTTGATATCCATTTGTGCAAATTCTGTGATAGGTTTTGTCTTTATTTGTGTACAACTCAGTAGGAAAACAACCAAAAATATTGGAATTAAGATCTTTTTCATAATAAGTAAGTTTAGCCTAAAAATAATAATATTGGTTCATAAAATTCTTTTACATTTGACATTAATATAAAACAAAAAAATAACTGTGCATCAATTGGATCCTAATACCTGGGTAGATTTATATGCGGATTATCTTTTCAATTATGCGGTTGCCCGCGTAAGTGATGCGGAAATTGCCAAAGATTTGGTGCAGGAAACTTTTTATGCCGGATTAAATTCTGCAAAGAATTACAAAGGGGATGCCGCAGAGCGCACTTGGCTTATTGCCATATTAAAACGAAAAGTAATTGATCATTATAGAAAGATAAATTCCAAGAAGGGCAAGGCAGAGGTTCGAATAAATTATAACCCCAGTAGTGACTCTGAAGGAGATTGGCTGGAGGAACAAGTTGCAGATCCCTATAGCACACAGGAAAACAATGCCATTGAAAATAAGGAATTAGGCTTGGCAATACAAGAATGTATTTCCAATTTACCAAAAAAACAAGCATTGGTATTCTCAATGAAAACAATACAAGGTATCAGCACAGAAGATATCTGTAATGAACTAGGAATTAATCCGTCTAATCTTTGGGTAATGATTCACAGGGCAAGGACTGCGCTGATGGATTGCCTTAATCAAAATTGGTTTTAAATTATGATTTCTTGCGATAAAGCAACCATTCTTTGCAACAAAACACAGTACGGGGAAGCCACGTTTATTGAGAAACTTAAACTAAGGTATCATCTTTTTATATGTAAAACTTGTGCAATGTTTACAATAAAGAACACTCGCCTTACCTCACTTTGTGAGAAAGCTGTTCTTCATAGTCTTTCTGAAAAAGAAAAAATGGATCTAAAGGAAAATATACAGCGTAAAATTTAAATTACTAACTGTAAGCCCCATAGTATACCCAACCAAAATAACGGTATTGCCTCAACCCAAAAGGATGCAAAATATTTATTTTGATTTTTTGAGGTGCGTGTCATAGTAACCCCAAGAGCCAATAATAGTATTGCCTTGCTTACAGCATCAAATGGAACCACATTGTCTTTCATAAAAGTAAGCAAGAAAAACACCACTGCTGCCAAAGCACCAACCCTTTTTGTACTCTCAATTCCATAGTGCTGGGGCAACGTATTTAGTTCTGGAGCATCGTATTTTAAATCCCTAATCTCAAAAGGCAACATCAATATTAAAACCAAAATAAATCGTTGTACCCCCTCTACACCTACATCCCACACAAATGACTCATTTACCGCGATTACGGGCAACAATACCGTTGTTCCAGTCCATATCAATGCGACAAGAAAAATTTTCATTCCACCCAAACTTCTTAAATTTTTGGCTTTCGGCAGAACGGGTAAGGCGTAAAGCCCTGTTAAAAATAGTAGCACAAATATTCCTATCCAAGTGTTAATTGTAAAAAAATAGCAATGGTATAATGCAAACCCCAAGGCAATTAAACTGACAAATTGAATATTTTTATGATAGCGATTTGCAACTAAAAAATATTTTTTTGCTTCTACCCCGTATTTCACAAAATTATAGCAGGCAATTGTTCCAAAAAACACGGCAACCGACAGATGATAATCCATCGGTATATTTAATAAAATAGATGTTATTAAAATCAATGAAAGCACCGCCAATGCAGCATGTATACTGGCATCTAGATAGAAATCAAAGATTTGACCCAACAACTTCATTCAACAAAAATAACCAAACTGTTTATAAACTTGTTTTTTCGTTAAAAACTTTACTCCTGACAAATGAAAAATACTCATTTTTAAGAAAATTAATCAGTAATTTTGCACATTTATTAGAATATAAATATACTCGGTTTATGAGGACAGACGTGTTTGCATCACGCCATATTGGCATCAGGGAAGAAGACCTTCAGCATATGCTAAAAACAGTTGAAGTAAAGGACTTGGAACAACTAATTTTCGAGACTATTCCCAGTGACATAAGGCTTCAAAAGAAACTTAACCTTCCAGAAGGAATGAGTGAACACGAATTTTTGGCCCACATTCAGAATTTATCCGAAAAAAATAAAGTTTTTAAAAGTTATATCGGTCTAGGATATCATGAATGCATAATACCTTCTGTCATAAAAAGGAATGTGTTGGAGAATCCAGGATGGTATACCGCCTACACCCCTTACCAAGCAGAGATTGCCCAAGGCCGTTTGGAGGCCCTGTTGAATTTCCAGACCATGGTTTGTGATCTAACCGGAATGGAACTTGCCAATGCCTCCCTATTGGATGAGAGTACTGCTGCTGCCGAAGCTATGACCATGCTATTTGATGTTAGAAGCCGGGCACAGAAAAAAAAAGGTATACTTAAATTTTTTGTCTCGGAAGAAATCTTACCCCAAACCCTATCTCTTTTACAGACCCGTTCCATCCCGTTGGGCATAGAACTAGTGATAGGAGATCATGAAAAATTTACTTTTGACGATAGTTTTTACGGTGCATTATTGCAATACCCAGGAAAGTATGGACAAATAAACGATTATTCCCAATTTGTCTCCAAAGCTGCAGCACATGATATCAAAATTGCTGTCGCGGCAGATATTCTAAGTTTGGTATTATTGACTCCACCAGGAGAGTTTGGGGTAGATGTAGTTGTTGGAACTACCCAGCGTTTTGGGATTCCTTTGGGATATGGAGGTCCACATGCCGCTTTTTTTGCCACGAAAGAAACTTACAAAAGAAATATACCAGGAAGAATAATTGGTGTTACCAAGGATACAGATGGTAAGTCAGCCTTACGAATGGCTTTACAGACACGTGAACAACATATTAAGAGAGACAAGGCTACCTCCAACATATGTACTGCCCAGGTATTATTAGCTGTAATGGCAGGAATGTATGCAGTATATCATGGCCCTTCTGGATTGAAATATATTGCTGAAAAAGTTCATTCTTCTGTTGTTACCCTTGCGGATACTTTAGAAAAAATGGGCTTGTTCCAAGCCAATACTTCCTATTTCGATACCATTACGATCAAGGTAGATGCCAAAAAGATAAAACCTATTGCAGAAAAGGATGAAGTTAATTTCTTATATATTGACGATGAAACAATCTCCATTTCCTTAAATGAAGCTACTTCTTTGTTCGACATACAACAAATCGTGGATATCTTTGCCAATGTCTTGGAACGGGACACTATTAAAGTAAATGGATTGCTTTCAAAATCGATGGTAATGCAAAGCGTACAACGTAGGTCTCCATTCTTGGAAAATGCGGTCTTCAATACGTTCCATTCCGAAACTGAATTGATGCGGTACATCAAAAAATTGGAACGAAAAGATTTGGCCTTGAATCATTCTATGATATCTCTAGGTTCGTGTACCATGAAATTGAATGCCGCTACAGAAATGCTTCCCTTAAGTTGGGCACAATGGGGAAACATTCATCCTTTTGTTCCTATTGACCAAGCAACAGGGTATCAAATTGTATTGAAAGAACTTGAGCAACAACTGAATATTATTACTGGCTTTGTAGGCACATCTCTTCAACCAAATTCGGGTGCACAAGGAGAATATGCCGGATTAATGGCTATAAGGGCCTACCATAAATCAAAAGGGGAAGGACATAGACATATTTGCATTATCCCTGCGTCTGCCCATGGAACCAATCCTGCCTCCGCCGTAATGGCCGGAATGAAAGTTATTGTTACCAAAACCGATCAGAAAGGTAATATCGATGTAGTAGATTTGGAGGAGAAAGTAATGCTACATGCAGATAATCTTGCTGCTTTAATGGTGACATACCCTTCTACCCACGGAGTTTTTGAATCGTCTATAAAAAGCATCACAAAACTTATCCATGATAATGGCGGACAGGTATATTTGGACGGTGCCAATATGAATGCTCAAGTAGGTTTGACCAATCCAGCAAAAATTGGGGCGGATGTATGCCACCTAAATCTGCACAAAACATTTGCCATTCCACATGGTGGAGGTGGCCCTGGTGTTGGCCCCATATGCGTGGCCGAGCAATTGGTTCCATTCCTGCCTGGCAACCCAATTGTTGAAACAGGAGGCAAGGATGCAATCACCGCTATTTCAGGTGCCCCTTGGGGAAGTTCATTAGCTTGTTTAATTTCTTACGGATATATTAAAATGCTGGGAGAAAAAGGATTGACCCAATCGACAAAAATAGCCATCTTGAATGCCAATTATATCAAACATCGGTTAAAAGACAAATTTGATATACTCTATACTGGGGAAAAAGGAAGGGCAGCTCATGAAATGATAATTGATTGCAGGCCTTTCAAACAAAATGGTATTGAGGTAACTGATATTGCCAAACGTTTAATGGATTATGGCTTCCATGCGCCCACGGTTTCTTTTCCGGTAGCTGGTACTGTAATGATCGAGCCAACCGAAAGTGAAAGTTTGGCTGAACTAAATCGTTTTTGTGATGCCATGTTATCCATTAGGGAAGAAATTGACACAGCTACACCGAATAACCCAAATCACGTTCTTAAAAACGCCCCACATACTTTGGAAATGGTAACCAATGATTATTGGGATTTTCCTTATTCTCGTCAAACGGCTGCGTTTCCATTAGCTTACGTTGCGGAAAATAAATTTTGGCCAAGTGTTAGAAGAGTAAATGACGCATATGGAGACCGTAATTTAATCTGTACCTGTGCACCCATTGAAGCCTATGCAGAAGCATAACAAATGCAATAGAACCAGTGCTTACAGGACTTTTTAACCTTTTGGAAAAGCGTTTTTATCGACTTTGTCATGGTTTCAATTAAAATTGAACATCGTAACGTATTTTTTGAGTACAATATATAAATAGTCCTTTTTTTTATTTTAGTATATAGTACAAAAACTATTCAATTATGAATATAGGTATTACAGGCACAGGTTGTTATATACCCTCCATAGTCACCGAAAACAAAGATTTTGGCCAGCATGAATTCTTAAATGAAGATGGGACGCCATTCAGTAATTCCAATGAGGTAATTATTGAAAAGTTTAAGGCCATTACAGGAATTGCGGAAAGACGCTATGCCACCAATGACCTAAACACTTCTGATTTGGCTTTTCTTGCTTCAGAAAAAGCCATCGCTGATGCAGGCATTGACAAGGAAGAACTTGATTATATAATTGTTGCACATAATTTTGGGGATGTTTCTTACGGTAAAACACAAGGGGATACTTTACCTAGTTTGGCGACGCGGGTGAAACATCACCTAAAAATCCAAAACCCCAAATGCGTATCCTATGATCTATTGTTCGGTTGCCCTGGTTGGATAGAGGGTGTAATACAAGCCCATGCTTTCATAAAAAGTGGTATTGCCAAGAAATGTCTGGTTATCGGGGCCGAAACCTTGTCCCGGGTATTGGACAAGCATGATAGGGATTCCATGATTTATTCCGATGGCGCAGGTGCTTGTATCGTGGAAGCTTCAAATGATGCTGGTGAAATCTTGGCGCATGCCTCGGCCACCTACGCCAATGGAGAGGCCTATTATCTTTTCTTTGGGGATTCCAATAAGAAAGCAACCGAAGAAGAGACGCGATATATTAAGATGTTCGGACGTAAAATTTATGAATTCGCCGTTACACATGTCCCAAAAGCATTAAAAGAGTGTCTGGAAGATAGTGGTGTTGGTATTGATAATGTAAAAAAAATATTAATTCACCAAGCGAATGAAAAAATGGACGAGGCCATAGTGAAACGGTTCTACAAATTGTATGGATTGGAAGTGCCCAATGGGGTAATGCCCATGAACATTGACAAATTTGGTAATAACTCCGTAGCTACCGTTCCCACTCTTTTTGATATGGTGAGACGGGGACAAATTGAAAACCAAAGCATCCAAAAAGGGGATGTTGTTATCTTCGCAAGTGTTGGCGCTGGGATGAACATCAATGCCATTGTATACAGATATTAATATGTACGAAAATAATTTCCCCGGCAAACGCTATAAGCATACCTTAGATTTTCTCAAAAAACACATCTCCACAGACCAAACCATTTTTGATCTGGGTGTGGAAAACCCATTTTCCGAAATCATGAAAGAGGGCGGTTATACCGTTTTAAACACTAAAGGTGAAGATTTGGATGTAGATTTTTCATCCGTTGACGATTCTAAGGCTGATGTAGTTACAGCTTTTGAGATATTTGAACATCTTTTGGCCCCTTTTAATGTCCTTAGTGAAATAAAGTCAAATAAACTGGTTGCGAGTATTCCCTTACGATTATGGTTTGCTTCTGCATATAAAAGCAAAACAGATCCATGGGATCGTCATTACCATGAATTTGAGGATTGGCAGTTTGATTGGTTACTCCAAAAATCGGGTTGGGAAATAATGGATAGGGCCAAATGGACCAATCCGGTAAAAAAAATTGGATTTAGACCATTATTGCGGCTTTTCACACCACGGTATTACATTGTTTATGCAGAGCGAAAAGACTGATATTGTACTACCTATTTAAGGTAAAAATTCTTTATATTTCTTAATCGGGAATGCGCCTTACTTTAGATTTTCATCAACTTAGATATTCTCCATCATATTGAGTAGAATGGCAAATTGATTACTGCTATCACCAACAGTATGAAGATTTCCATTAGTTTTAGTTATCTTGGCAAGACCATACAATAGGTGATTGTGTGAGTAAAATTGGACAATTAAGATATGGCACACATAGAGAAAAGCAAGGATTACTATTTTATCCCCCTGCGTTTAAATTGATGGCTTGGAAATCTATTCTATGAAAACACTGATTGTTATTCCTGCAAACAACGAGGAAATATTTCTTAAATCGTGCCTCGATTCTATTGTGGAGCAAACATTGACCCCGGATGAATTAATAATAGTCGATGATAATTCCACAGACACCACTTTTCAAATCGCAGAAGATTACAGTAAAAAGCATGAATGGATCAAAGTATTTAGGAAGACCTCTTCAGAAAAGCATATCCCCGGAAAAAAAGTAGTTGACACTTTTAATTACGGTCTTTCACAAGCTAATCAAAAATATGACCTTGTTGGAAAATTTGATGCGGACATCATATTGCCCAAAAATTATATAACACAGATACAACAACACTTTAACACAAATCCAAACCTGGGCATGTGCTCCGGACTTTTATATATCAAGGTCAAGGATGATTGGCAATACGAACCCATTGCCGATAAATCGCATGTTAGAGGTCCAATTAAAATGTATTCCAAGGAATGCTTTAGACGTATTGGAGGTCTACGCCCTTCTATTGGATGGGATACCGTTGATGAACTTTTGGCACTTTATTACGGCTTTGACATCCACACCGACCAATCTTTAAGTGTAAAACACCTACGCCCTACCGGCGCATCCTATACTAAAAAGTCGAAACTACTTCAAGGGGAAGCTATTTATAGAATGCGATATGGATTTTTACTTGGTTGCATTGCATCTACTAAAATGGCCTTAAAACAAAGAAAAATTATAGTTTTCATCAACAATATGAAAGGTTATTTTAATGCGAATCACAGAAATTTATCTTTTATTGTCTCAAAGGAAGAGGGTAGATTTATACGAAAATTTCGTTGGCTCAAAATTCGAAAGAAATTATTTTAAAACCTCAATAATTGGTTTTCCTGTAGTTCCATTAGGGAAAGCTATACCCAATAAAGCAGCAACTGTAGGGGCAATATCAGGAATTTCCGTTTTCTTATTCATACTTCCATTTTTAATACCCTTTCCATAAAACAACAAAGGGACATGGGTGTCATATATTTGGGGAGATCCATGCGTGGAACCAATTTTGGGATAACTTATTGTACCCGGTTTTAGCACCAGCAACACATCTCCAGAGCGTTTTTGATTGTATCCGTTTTGTAAAATATAAGGAATGCCTTCAGTATAATGGTTTTGCCACATTTGGTAAGCCGTATAGGCTCTATCTATACCATCATAGCGCAATATTTCTTGAGCCAATGTCTCCTGCACCTCCTTAACGTTCAAATCCAAGTTTCGTAGTACCTTATGGTCTAAAAACAATTGATAGTTAGACATGTTCTTGATTATATCTGTGGTCCCATATGTGAATTTTAAAAATTCATTTAATTTAACTGCAATACTTCCAGACTCCAAATATCCTGCAGGTATTTTTAGGTCTTTCAAATAGGCAGGAACATCAATTGCGCCGTGGTCTGCTGTAAGGAACACCGTATATTCCCCTATGCCTACCTTTTTGTCCAAGGCTTTAAATATCCGCTCCAAATCCTTGTCCAAACGAATATAGGTGTCCTGGATTTCTTTGGAATTTACCCCATATTTATGTCCCACATAATCGGTGCTGGAAAAGCTGATGGCCAAAAAATCCGTAATAAGGTCTGATCCCAAATTTTCTGCAACCAACGCCGCCAACGCAAAATCAGTAGTTATGCTGTTTCCGTAAGGTGAGGCCTTCAAAATATCATAATTGCCGTTACGATTCCAGAGACTTGGCAAATCATGGGGAAAAGTAGGCGCGGTCTCACCGTTGAACAAACCTTCATAATTGTTGTCGTCCGAACCACTTTCTATATAAGTCTTGACATCCTTTAGAGTAGTCCATGATTTTTTATATGCCTCTACCTTAGACGAGGCATTAAAGTTTTGTACCCATTTTGGCAATTCTTTCATATAAAAGGAACTGGTTATCCAGTTGCCTTCATTTGCTCCGTGGAACCAGTAGGCCGCGTTGGCTGTGTGGCCCCCTGGTAGCACTGCCCCCCTATCTTTTTGGGCTATGGAGATAACTTTTCCCCGCATTTGGGTATGCAAACGCAACTCATCGGTTATAGTGGTCACACTAATCCGGTGGGGAGACATTTGTCCCGCCGTTGAAGAGGTGCCAACCGAGGA
>CAXMOE010000015.1:16602-26238 GCA_964194835.1 uncultured Flavobacteriaceae bacterium
ATACGCTTTATCTGAAGCACAATATACATCGGAATCAGATTCCTTGTCATACCAATTGTTGCCAATGATACCGTGCGTTGCAGGAGTTGTACCTGTATACACGGAGGCATGCCCAGGCCCCGTACTTGTTGGCGCATAATTGAAGTGGTTGTTTTTACAATTAAACCCACCCCTAACCAACCTTTTAAAACCGCCCTCCCCATAATGGCTCCAAAATCTGGTGAGATAATCATAACGCATTTGGTCTACTACTATACCCACCACCAATTTCGGGGACTCCGAATAATTGCCGAAACTTTCTAAGTTATACTTCTCTTTTGACCTCTTTTGTGCTGTTACCTCCATTGTTCCACCTAAAAAAGCAAGAACAATATTCAAAAGAAAAAAGTATTTTATAATCATGGTCAAATTCTTAGAGGAGCTAAATTAAATAAATAAACCCTTAAAACTTTAAATGCACATGAAATCATATCTAATATTGTTATTTTTACTTTAAGAAGTCTATTTTTATTCCATGAATTACATAGCATCTATCGGCAGCTATTTTATTATGATACGTGAGGTTTTTAAAAAGCCTACAAAATGGACCATCATGAGGTCCCTTATCTTAAAAGAAATAGACGAATTGATTTTTGGCTCTTTGGGAATAATTATATTCATTTCTTTTTTTATTGGTGGTGTGGTCACCATACAGACCGCTCTAAATCTTACCAGCCCGTTAATCCCTCGTAGTTTAATAGGATTTGCTACCCGGCAATCGGTAATATTAGAGTTCGCACCCACCTTTACCTCCATCATAATGGCTGGGAAAGTAGGTTCTTATATTACCTCTAGTATTGGTACTATGCGTGTAACAGAACAGATTGATGCCCTGGAAATTATGGGTGTCAATTCCTTGAATTACTTGGTGTTTCCCAAGATTATTGCACTTTTACTGTATCCATTTGCCATTGCAATTGCGATGTACGTCGGTATTTTGGGAGGATGGATTGCAGGTGTTTTAGGAGGTTATAGCTCCAGTGCCGATTTTGTAGAGGGAATTCAATTGGATTTCATTCCCTTTCATGTTACTTATTCCTTAATAAAGACAATAGTATTTGCCTTTGTAATTGCAACCATACCTTCTTTTCATGGGTATTATATGAAAGGTGGCGCATTAGAAGTAGGTAAGGCCAGCACAACGGCATTCGTTTGGACAAGTGTGGTCATTATTATTCTGAATTATATTCTAACACAAATGTTATTGGGCTAATGATAGAAGCAACTAATATACATAAGTCTTTTGAAGATACCCATGTTTTAAAGGGGATAACAACCCGTTTTGATAAGGGCAAGACAAATTTGATCATAGGCCAAAGTGGCTCTGGAAAAACTGTTTTACTAAAATGTCTTTTGGGCCTATTTGTTCCAGATCAAGGTTCCATTAACTTTGACGGTAAGATTTATGCCGATCTTTCCACGGACCAGCAAAGAGATCTTCGTCAGGAAATGGGAATGGTATTTCAGGGCAGTGCCTTGTTCGATTCCATGACCGTACAAGGCAACGTAATGTTTCCTCTCGAAATGTTTACCAAACAGTCTCTCTCAGAAATGCAGGATCGGGTAGACTTCGTTCTAAAAAGAGTAAACTTGACCGATGCACATCACAAATATCCTTCAGAAATTTCTGGGGGAATGCAAAAAAGGGTTGCTATTGCAAGGGCAATTGTTATGAACCCAAAATATCTCTTTTGTGATGAACCCAATTCTGGGTTGGATCCCAATACTGCTATCGTAATCGATAACCTTATCCAGGAAATCACCAAAGAATATGATATTACTACTATCATCAATAGTCACGACATGAACTCTGTGATGGAAATTGGTGAAAATATAATATTTCTTAAAAATGGCATTAAGGAGTGGGAAGGAACAAATAAAGAAATTTTTAAGACCGATAATGAGGCGGTGACCAATTTTGTATATTCTTCCGAACTGTTTAAAAAAGTACGGCAGATGTATATAGAGGAACGTAACTAATCGGTTACTTCTTTTAATTGGATTGTATTATCCTTTAATCGCAACTTTAACCAATCACTTAACTTCTTGGTGTCCATTTCAATCTGTTTTTTTCCGGTGCCATCTTTCCATTTCACCTCAAAAACAGGAATAGTGTCTAGCTTACTAAAGTCGGTCCTAACGGTATATGAATATCCCAGGGTAGATAAATTCCCGTAATTTAGCTTGGCCTCAGCGCTTATGTCATTAAACGGAATCTGCTTAGCCGTTATTTTAATTAAATTGGCGACTTCAGTTTCCAACAAACGAATACGTTCATCCTTATTGAGCAACTCTGCTTTTTTGGATTCATATAGTTCAGTCACATAGTTGAATTTTTCTTCTGAATCATCACGCCCTGCCTGTACTACCCTAAGTTCCGTATCAATTAATCGGGAATATTTATTTTTTTGCGTTCGCCAAGTATCAATTACATTCTCCGGAATTAATTCATCGCCCATACATACCAACTCAATAACCGAAGTTTGGTCCTTGGAATAGGTAATTTTTGTGAGATCATCTAGATATCTTCCTCCACTTTCAAACTGATATACTTCAATAGTTTCACTTATAAGTTGTTCAGCCTGGATCATAAATCGAGACTCCTGAAACACGTTATAAAATGTAATTCCGGCAGGTACCATCACCAATATTGCAAGAACGGAGGCCATTTGGGCTATACGCTTTCTTATCTTGGAATTCACATAACGCACCATTGGAAAACGCAAGAACTTTAGCACAAGAAATGTGGCCAAAGCAATGAATATTGTATTAATACCAAATAAATACAAGGCCCGACGGCATATTCCAAGTTACCGATGGCTAGACCAAATCCTACGGTACATAAAGGCGGCATAAGTGCCGTGGCAATGGCCACCCCATAAATAACACTGGCAATGGTGCCTTTTTTTGCCCGGGCAATCACCAAAGCCAATCCACCAAAAAAGGCAATCAGTACATCACGGATATCTGGTGCCGTACGGGCCAATAATTCTGAAGACTCATCCCTTAATGGAAAAAAATAAAAGAATAAAAAGGCAGTAAACACACTGAGTACCACCATAACCGTAAAATTTTCAGCGAGCGCCTAAGTGTATCAATATCATTAATGGCAAGTGACATTCCAATCCCTAGAATTGGCCCCATAAGGGGAGATATTAACATGGCGCCAATGACCACGGCAGTTGAATTGGCATTCAGTCCTACCGATGCAATAAAAATGGAACATACAAGAATCCATGAAGTATGCCCCTTAAAAGGAATATCTGCAATAATAGCTTCCTTGGTGGCTTCTTGGTCGGTGTTTCTACGTATATCAAGTAAATCAGAAAGGAATTTTTTAGAACTTCCCAACAACCCTTGAAAGTCTTTTTTTACCTCCTCACCGCTATCGTCCTCATCAAAGGGGGTGGGATTATTTCCTTCGTTAAAATTTGAATTCATAGTTAAGTATACTGATCCCCATATTTATTTTTAACCTTCCCGAGCACCGTCTTAATGTCCTGTTCTTTGGATTTAGGGTAAATCAAAAGAACTTCCTCTTTATCCACAATGATATAATCCTTTAAACCATCTATTACAACTATCTTTCCCTTAGGGGTCCTGATCATATTTCCTTCGGCATCTTCCAGTAAGGCCTTACTATTGACAACGGCATTATTTTTTTCATCCTTATCCAACTTGTCATATAAAGAACCCCATGTTCCCAAATCGTTCCAATCAAAGGAAGCAGGCAGAACAAAAATAGACTTGGATTGTTCTAAGATAGCATAATCTATGGAGATGTTTTCTGCTTTTTCATAATTTTCATCGATAAATGCTTTCTCGTTTTCAGTGTTATAATCTACAACTCCGGCCTGGAACAAACCGTATTGTTTGGGTTGGTATTTCTCAAAAGCATCCACAATGGTTCTTACGCTCCACATAAAGATTCCCGCATTCCATAAGAAGTTACCTTGTGCCAAGAATTCCTTTGCAGTATCGTAATCTGGCTTTTCCCGAAATTGACTTACCTTCTTAATATCGGTATTCCCTTCTTTTTCATATTCTATATAGCCAAATCCGGTATTCGGAAATGTGGGCTTTATTCCCAATGTACATAATACATCTTCTTTTTCACACTTGTCAAAACATTGCTTAACATCCTTTTCAAAAGCTTCTTCGTCCTCTATCCAATGATCACTTGGAGCCACTATCATTACCGCTTCGGGATTTATTTTCCGGATTTTTAATGCCGCATAAAGAATACAAGGTGCAGTATTTCGCATTGTTGGCTCCAACACTATTTGTTCTTGCTTTACCTTCGGTAATTGCTCTAGAACCAACTCATTATACCTTTCATTGGTAAGGATCAATATATTTTCAGTGGGCACAAACTTGTTCAATCGCTGAAAAGTCTTCTGGATCAATGTATCTCCAGCTCCCAACATATCATGAAATTGCTTAGGATAACTTGCAGTACTAATAGGCCAAAATCTGGATCCTACACCACCAGCCATCAAAACCGCATAATAATTCTTATTCATATTGAAATCTTTAATTTCTAATCAATTCTACTTCTGCATTGGGTTGAAAAAGGTACATCTTGCCCGTTGCAACTTCGATACACTCATATCGTTTTGTTCTTCTGTTCCCTTTTTTAAAGAGTTTACCATTGTAAATCTTAAAAAAACTTCCAAATGGCAATTCGAATACCAAGGTTTTATCGGTATGGACATCAAATTGTTTCAAAGCTATGGATAAATTGGCATCTGTGTCACTACTGGCCTTCGGATTGATAAAATGTATCGCCAGAAGGGGCAAAAGTTTAGACGGAAATATTCCTGGATGGATAAAAGGTAACATCAATTGCTGAAATGTCTTTTTCCATTCGATCCCATGTGGTTTTATTCGTCTCCCGAATTTTTCAAAGGCTACCAAGTGTGCAATTTCATGCACAAGTGTAATTAGAAACCTATACTGGTTTAAGGTAGAATTTACGGTAATTTGGTGCAATCCGTCGGGCATTCTTCTGTAGTCACCATGGCGGGTTACCCGTTGGTTAACAATCTTAAGATGCACCCCGTTATCCTTAATAAGATCTAAACAAGGAGAAATCGCTCTTTCAGGAAGGTATTTTTCAAGGGTAGATTGCATAGAGGCAAAAATAGGATTTTTAAGGTCTTAAGGTGAAAACAGATTATGAATTTGACGAAAAGTAGGGCCATTTATCATTGGACACACCTACTGTTTGGGTTAATGCCCATAAAACTAAGAAAGCCATCCGATAGATTCGTAAACCAAAGCCTAAGGCGTGGAACTGGATACCTGTAATAATTTTCCATTATACATTTTTTGGCCTGTTAAGGCAAAATCCTTTATATAACTTGCCATTTCCAATGGTGTAATAGGTGCTTTATAGCCCGGGAAAGCTTCCTCCAACATTTCCGTCTGAACGGCCCCAAGGGCTAATACATTAAAAGAAGGGCCTGTTTCCTTGAATTCTTCGGCCCATAGTTCTGTTAAAGTAATAACTGCTCCTTTACTGGAGCTATATGCAGAAAGCCCTGGAAATTTCAGGCTCCCCTGTACCCCGCCCATAGAACTAATAGTCACTACATGACCGGTTTTTATCATTTTTGGAATTACCCTGGCGGTAACATTGGTCACTCCAAAAACATTAACCTTGTAAACTTCTTCGAACTCTTCATCGCTGGTTTCCAGAAATGGTTTGTTCAGTAATTTTCCAGCGTTGTTAATGAGGATATCAACTGTTTTCCAATTGTTCTCAATAAAATTTTCTAGCTTGTCCAAATCGGAAGATTCCGTTATATCAAAGGAGAAACAAGTAATATTTTGGTGTTGTAAGGTTTTAATGGGAACATCGTTTCGGGATAAGGCCAATACCTGGTGACCCTGATCGGCAAATAGCTTTACCAGTTCAAAACCAATGCCCCTGCTAGATCCTGTAACAATAATGTTGGCCATTTAATTATATTTTATCTCTTTGGTAGCTGAATTGGCAATACCCTCCAAAACAGAAATAGTTTTGTTTATCAGGATTGCCATATGGTCAAAATTCATTAAGGCATTTTCGTCACCAACCTTATGGTAGTGGTCAAAATTGGTAAAATCAAATGTACAAAAGGTTTGTGAGGGTACTCCAAACTCTGTATGAAAAGGGTAATTGTCCGATCTCATGAACAAATTGGAGTCCTTTGCCGTAGGAAGAAAACCAATTAAGTTTTCCTTGATATAACGATTACCGACCTCAGCCAAATTAGATTTTTCGTAACCGGTAACATACATAAAATAATCTTTCTCTATTAATGGCACCCCTACCATTTCAAAATTTAACATTGTATAGAGATCCAGATTCTGCTCTTTTAATTTTTTTGCCAAATGAATAGAACCTAAAAGTCCTTTTTCTTCACCTGTGAACAGGGCAAAAATAATACTTCGCTTATTGGTTTTGGTATTTCCAAAATAGCGAGCCAGTTCCAAAACCGTGGTAGTTCCCGAGGCATTATCATTTGCTCCATTGGCAATTGAGTCATTAATACCACCTTTAATTATTCCAATATGATCGTAATGGGCTCCAATAACAATAAATTCTTTTTTTAAGAGTGCATCATTTCCTTCCAAAAAGCCCACGACATTATATGATGGCACACTAATATTGGTCAGGGTATCATTATAGGTAGAAAAATAAGGTGCAATGTTGTTTTGTTTGAAAATCTTTTTAATAAATTCAGCCGCCTTTTCGATGCCTTCACTCCCGGAATCCCTTCCTTCCAATTCGTCAGACGCCAAAAAATTCATGATTTTACCTACCTTTTTACTATCGGAAGTGACCACGCTCCCCTTTACACCTTCTGGCCCACCGACTTTTATTTCTGGGTTGGATTGACTTATTTTGGATGCTCCGCATCCTAGAATCATAAGAAATGAAAGCAGGTAAACAATTTTTTTCATGGTTATAAATAATAAGTTTTAAAGATAAAAAAACATCCGCCCAAGGCGGATGCTTTATAAAATAACTTTATCTGTTTACTTTAGGCCAGCATGGTTACCGGATTTTCCAAGAATGCCCTAAGGGTTTGTAAAAATTGCGCCCCAGCTGCCCCATCAACAGTTCTGTGGTCACATGCCAAGGTAACTTTCATGGTATTGCCCACTACGATTTCACCATTTCTAACTACCGGCTTTTCCACTATGGCTCCAACAGACAAAATTGCCGAGTTGGGTTGGTTGATAATAGAAGTGAATTCCAAGATACCAAACATACCCAAATTGGAAACCGTAAAGGTACTTCCTTCCATTTCAGCAGGAGTCAACTTTTTGTTCCTCGCTTTTCCAGCCATTTCCTTTACAGTAGCACCTATTTGAGTCAAGCTCATTTGATCTGTAAATTTAAGGACGGGTACCACCAAACCATCTTCGACGGCTACAGCCACTCCAACACTTACGTGATGGTTGTAACGTGTGGCATCCCCATTCCAACTTGTATTGACCTGTGGGTGTTTTCTAAGTGCCATGGCACAGGCCTTAACTACCATATCGTTAAACGAAACCTTTGTGTCGGGCAAATTGTTAATCTGTTCCCTTGATGCTTTTGCATTGTCCATGGCCACCTCTATGGTAAGGTAATAGTGCGGTGCACTAAACTTGGATTCGCCCAATCTCTTGGCGATGACTTTTCGCATTTGGGAGTTCTTCACTTCCTCACTACTTTCTTCCCCAACTGGCAATGTCAATGGAGCAATAACATCCTTTGTTGCACCTGGGATAGCAGCTACTGCAGGTTGGGATGCTTTTTGTGAAGGTTGATAATTTTCTACATCTTTTTTAACAACCCTACCCTGATCACCGGTACCTACAACATCTTTTAAATCTATCCCTTTTTCTGATGCTATTTTTTTTGCCAATGGTGACACAAAAATCCGTTGACCATCATTCGCAGTTATTTGATCATTTCCTGCTGCTGCTATAGATACTGAAACATCTGCTTCTTTTTCTACAGTCTTGGAAGAATCTTCGGTTTTTGCAGTTGGAACCTTAGCGTTCAGAACACTTTCAACATCCGTGCCTTCTGGCCCAATAACAGCCAATACAGTATCTACAGGAGAGGACTCACCTTCCTGGATTCCAATATATAAGAGCGTTCCTGAGTAGAAAGATTCGAACTCCATGGTAGCCTTATCTGTTTCTATCTCCGCAAGGATATCTCCCTCTTCAACAGTATCCCCAACTTTTTTTAACCAAGCTGCAACCGTACCTTCTTCCATGGTATCGCTTAAACGTGGCATTTTTATTACCTCAACCCCCTCAGGAATTTCAGCAGTAGTCACGGTTTCAGCAATGGAAGCATTTTCAGCAGCTGCGGATTCTGTGGCAACATTATCTGTAGGCACTTCTTCCTTTTCTGATGATGTCCCAGTTAATAATCCAGAAATATCTTCCCCCTCATCACCAATAATTGCCAAAAGCGAATCAACTGGTGCTCCATCTCCTTCTTCTATTCCAATATGCAACAAAGTTCCTTCATGGAAGGACTCAAACTCCATTGTGGCCTTATCGGTTTCAATTTCCGCCAAAATATCTCCTTCCTCTATTTTGTCACCTACTTTCTTAAGCCACTTAGCAACTGTACCCTCTTCCATGGTATCGCTAAGTCTTGGCATGTTTATTATTTCAGCCATTTACCTATAATTTATGTTGTAAAAATGGATAGTCTTCCTGTTCGTATACCATATCGAATAATTGATTTAAAGGAGGGTAGTCTGACTCATCCGCAAACTTTTCACATTCAGAAACCCTGTCTTTCACCCCTTTATTAATTGCCATAATTTCCTCTTCAGTGGCATATTTTTTCTCCTTGATAACATCAAGTACCTGAGTAATGGGGTCTATCTTTTTGTATTCCTCTACCTCCTCCTTGGTTCTATAGTGTTGCGCATCCGACATGGAATGTCCTCTATATCTATACGTCTTCATCTCAAGAAAAGTGGGGCCTCCACCGCTTCTTGCGCGATCTATGGCCTTGCTCATTTCCTTGGCTACTGTTACCGGGTCCATACCATCTACGGGACCACATGGCATTTCATATCCCAATCCCAATTTCCATATATCTGTTGAATAGGATGTCCTTGCAACGGAAGTTCCCATTGCATAACCATTATTTTCACAGACAAACACCACAGGTAATTGCCAAAGCATTGCTAAATTGAAGGTTTCGTGCAATGACCCTTGTCTGACTGCACCGTCTCCCATGTAACAAAGGGTAACAGAATCCCTTTTAAAATACTTATCCCCAAAGGCCAAACCAGCACCTAAAGGAATTTGACCTCCTACTATGCCATGACCGCCATAAAAACGGTGTTCCTTGGAAAAAATGTGCATTGAGCCACCCATTCCCTTTGAAGTTCCCGTCACCTTGCCATACAACTCCGCCATGACATTTTTTGGGTCCACACCCATTCCAATAGGTTGTACGTGGTTCCTATAGGCAGTGATCATCCTATCCTTTGTTAAATCCATTGCATGTAAAGCACCAGCCAACACAGCTTCCTGTCCGTTATATAAGTGAAGAAATCCCCTAACTTTCTGTTGAATATAGAC
>CAXMOE010000016.1:0-15068 GCA_964194835.1 uncultured Flavobacteriaceae bacterium
ATATCCATCGGAATCTTTTTTGCCACGTTACTTTTCGTCTTTATTGTTTATAATGCTTTCGATAAATGGACCAGTTGGGTAGCGTATGTAGATACTCTTACAACCGCCATCTTTTTTGTAGGGATGTGGTTAATGGCAAAGAGAAAAATAGAGAACTGGATATATTGGATTATCGGTGATATCATTTCGGTCCCCCTATATTTTTATAAAGGATTTACATTTACAAGTTTGCAGTATCTTATATTTACGGTAATAGCAATATTTGGTTATCGAGCATGGAAACAAAGTATAAACAAGAGCCCTCAGATATCATTAAGGTAGTGCTGTTTGGGCCAGAATCTACCGGTAAAACAACTCTATCGGAACAATTGGCTCGACATTATAACTCGGTTTGGGTTCCCGAATATGCTAGGGAATATCTGCAAAACAAATGGAACAATGAACGAAAAACCTGTGAACCCCATGACCTACTGCCAATAGCGGAAGGACAGATGAGGTTGGAAAATGAGTTGTCTAAAAAAGCCAATAAAGTTCTTATTTGTGACACCGATTTATTAGAGACCAAAGTTTATTCAGAAGCCTATTATGTGGGACATTGTGACCCCCTGATGGAAAAATACGCTTTGTCGAATACCTACGACCTTTATTTCTTAACCTATATTGATGTTAATTGGCAAGCAGATGATTTAAGGGATAAGCCCCATGAAAGAGAACGCATGTTTCTATATTTTAAAGAAACATTGGAAAAATATAATAGGAATTTTATTATCTTAAAGGGAGCTAAACAAACGCGTTTGGCAACGGCTATAGAACATATAGATAAATTATTGAAGAAATGATTGAATTTTCGGATAGAGATATTTTACAACTTGCAGAAAAAGGAATAACCAAAGTGAAGGTTAATAGCCAAATTGAGATCTTTAAGGAAGGTATTCCGTTTGTTCGTTTGGAAAAGGCCGCAGTGATATCAGACGGAATACTAAAATTTTCAACTGAGAAGGAGAACCAACAGATTCAAGAGTTTAAAAATCTAAAACAAGGAGTTTCCCTATTGAAATTTGTTCCCGCTTCCGGTGCGGCTTCAAGAATGTTTAAAGCCTTGTTCAATTTTTTAAAAACCTTTGACCCTGTAACGGAAAGCTTGGAATCTTATTTGGATAAAACAAAGGATAAGGAAGTCAAGGTTTTTACGGACGGGCTAAAAAATCTTGCATTTTATGGGATGATAGCAGCTAGAATTGCTGGTAAAGCTACTTCCGAAGATGAAGAGGTATACCTGATTGTAAAGGAAATGTTGTCGGAAGAAGGGCTCAACTATGGTTTTTATCCCAAAGGACTTTTGCCCTTCCATAATTATGGGGACTACACTACTACTCCTTTCGAAGAACATCTAATGGAAGCATCACTTTATACCAACGTCAATTCAAATGCAAATTTGCATTTTACAATATCGGAACAGCACGATGATATGTTCTCTCGTGAGTTCAATTCCATTGAAGAAAGGGTTTCAAATGTTTCCCAAACATCATATGCCATAGGGTATTCCTATCAAAAACCATCTACTGATACTATTGCTGTTACAATGGAGAATACGCCGTTTCGAAATGCGGACGGTTCATTGTTGTTCAGGCCAGGAGGTCATGGGGCATTGATAGAAAACCTTAACGAACAAAAAGCCGATATTATCTTTATCAAAAATATAGATAATGTGGTGGTCACGGAATTCACAGATGCTGTCGCCAATAGTAAAAAAATATTAGCCGGCCTGCTTCTAAAAATCCAAAAAAAGGCATTTGAATATATGGTTCTTTTGGAGAGAAACGAAATGAACGCTGAACAACTTAACGAGACCAAGCTTTTCTTGGAAAACGAACTTAACGTACGCTTTTCCGATAATTTTTACAGTTATAGTATTGGTGAGCAGATAGAGATTCTTAAGGACAAAATTAACAGACCTATTCGTATTTGTGGGATGGTTAAGAATGAAGGAGAGCCTGGGGGAGGCCCGTTTTGGATTAAGGATAATCATGGTAACATTTCACTGCAGATCATTGAATCTGCACAGGTTGATATGTCCAATGAAGAACAAGTGGAAATCTTTAAAAACTCAACCCACTTTAATCCTGTGGATTTGGTATGCGGAGTTATGAACCATAAGGGAGAGAAATACAACCTTCTGAATTTTGTAAACCCAAAGCAGGGCTTTATTACGAAAAAAACGAATGAAGGAAAAGAATTAAAAGCTTTAGAATTGCCTGGTTTATGGAACGGGGCCATGGCATTTTGGAACACCATTTTTGTAGAAGTGCCTTTGATTACTTTTAATCCAGTTAAAACCGTTAACGACTTGCTTAAAAAAGCGCACCAGGCGAACGGATAATACTACCTATCTTCAATTGAAAAGATTAATTTGGTAAAAGTTGATATTTTATTGACTTTTCCTATGAAAGATAAAATCCCAATTCTATCTTTGTTGAATCTCAAAGGGGTGCTTGTTCAATACAGGCTGAGATTATACCCAATGAACCTGGGCAGGTAATGCTGCTAAGGGAGGCGATATCGCCATTAGGTAGCACCATGTTTTTGCACTGTTTAGGATACAGTGTTCGTAAAACAATCAAATAAACAATAACAAGAATAATGGCCCCTTTTATTCGTAATTAAAATTTACGAATGAAGATTTTATTCACAATAATTACTGTTTTTGGAACAGCGCTAATAGGATTTGCCCAAGAACATTCTCTTGACTCATTACAAAACAAAGAAATTGTCTTGGATGAGGTATTGGTTTCCGCTGTGAGGGTCACCAAAGAATCACCAGTAACTTTTTCCAATCTAACGAAGAACCAGATCAAACCACGTAATTTAGGACAGGACATTCCCATTCTAATGAATTTTTTACCCTCGGTGGTCACTACTTCAGATGCTGGCGCAGGAGTAGGTTATACAGGTATCCGTGTACGGGGCAGCGATGCTACACGTGTAAATGTGACTATCAACGGTATTCCTTACAACGATGCAGAATCGCATGGTACTTTTTGGGTAAATATGCCCGATTTTGCTTCTTCTACCGAAAGTTTACAATTGCAACGCGGGGTTGGGACCTCTACCAATGGGGCAGGAGCATTTGGAGCAAGCCTGAACCTGTTGACCGATGCCATTTCCGATGATGCCTACGGTCAGGTATCATCTTCCTTTGGGAGTTTTAATACCCTTAGAAGTAATATAAAATTCAGTACTGGATTATTGAACGAACATGTAGAGGTTTCAGGACGATTATCCAAAATTTCCTCCGATGGATATATTGATAGGGCCTCCTCTGATTTGGATTCTTACTTTCTACAAGGGGCTTATGTGGACGAAAATACACTAGTAAAGGCCTTATTGTTTGGAGGACATGAGATTACATACCAATCGTGGTTTGGAATTGATGCTGCTACATTGGCAACTAACAGAACTTTTAACCCCGCTGGAATCTATTCCGATGTGAATGATACAATCCAATTTTATGATAAGGAAGAGGATAATTACAAACAAGATCACTTTCAATTGCTTTGGAACGAACAGATATCTAAATTTTGGAGTACCAATATAGCATTTCACTTCACCCATGGGAGGGGATATTTTGAGCAATTTAGGGAGGACGATAATTTTACTACCTACGGATTTCAACCTATAATCGTAGATGGCACAGAAGTAAACACCACAGATCTTGTTCGAAGACGTTGGTTGGACAATGATTTTTATGGCACTACATTTTCCGTAAAGTACAGCAATAATGACCTAAAGGTTATTTTAGGTGGTGGTTGGAACAAATACGAAGGGAAGCATTTTGGTGAAGTGATTTGGGCGCGTTTTGCTGAAAACAGCAATATTAGGGATCGATATTACGATGACTCATCTACCAAGACCGACTTCAACGTTTTTACCAAAGCCAATTATAAATTGAATACCTATTGGAATCTGTTCGGGGATCTTCAATTTAGGACCGTCAGCTACATGGCAAATGGGGAAGAAACTGGATTAGTAGACGATACCTTCAATTTTTTTAATCCCAAGATGGGGATTTCCTATGATCCGAATCCCAGCAATAATTTATATTTTTCCTATGCGGTTGCCAACCGGGAACCCAATAGAAATGATTACGAAAGTGGGAACCCCAAGCCAGAAGTTTTGAACGACTTTGAACTGGGATGGCGATATGTTTCTCCAGATCTACAATTAAACACCAACGTATATTTTATGAGCTATAAAGATCAATTGGTACTCACTGGGGGATTAAATGATGTCGGTGCTCCTCTACGTGCCAATGTGGGTGATAGTTACCGTTTAGGTCTTGAGGTGGATGCCCTAATTGTCCTTGGAGATTATTTTCAGATAAGCCCCAATGTGGCATTGAGCACTAATATGAACAGGGATTTTGTTTTTGAACGGGATGGGGTATTACAGGATTTGGGTGATACCAATATTTCGTTCTCACCTAATATTATCATGGGTAATAGGTTCACTTATATTCCTAAGGAATACATACAATTGTCCTTGCTCACTAAATTTGTAGGCAAACAATATATGGGAAATATAGATTCTGAGGGTTCTGTACTCAAGGCATATTCCCAAACCGATTTTAATGTTCAGTACGAGATCGAGACCAATTCTTTTATAAAAAGTATTGTACTGTCCGGCCTAGTGAACAATATATTTAATAAGGAGTATGTTTCCAATGGATATTTCTTTACATATGACGATGATTTTTCCAATCCTGGAACTATTACTACGGTGGAAGGGGCAGGATATTATCCCCAAGCAGGGATAAATTTCCTTTTAGGGGCTACCTTGAACTTTTAAAACATTCAGAAATGGTCCAAATACGGCAGGCAAAGCGGGGCCATAATTAAAGTATATACAAAAATTTATGTTTTGAAAACGAGCCAATTAAAATGAATAAAACTGTTATTTGTATTCAATAACCTGCCCTTAATTTGAAATCAAAACCGTGTTGCCGCTAAATGCGGCCTGGTAGAACAACATATCGTAATAGCGATTGCCATCATCTGGCCGATTCAACAGCTGTCCTGTAAAAAGGCTATATTCATAATCTTCACAAGAACAGGTCACCGAACTGCCATTGAGGACCATAGTGGAACAAGAATTAGGAGCATGGTTAGGGCAACTTGCTTCCCAGGCCATAAATTCATTGAACCCAGTATTGATAACAAATGCCCCTCGAGTACCCACTCCTTGGCTCCCGATGTAAATAGCATTGCCCGTGTTGGTCAATGGACTATATAGGGGTAGGTTTAAGTTAATATCAAATCGAAACCCAATTTCTTGTAAAAAAGGATTGCGATTGGTCTTATCGCTACTACAGGAGAGCAATAAAATTATCAATAAAAAGCTCCATATACGTTGCATACCGTCGTGTAGATTTAATAAATCCTGAACAAAATTGATCAAAAAATATGTATATTTGTCTTAAATCCTCTATAAAAAAGAGGATTTTCCTATTTATTTAACGATGAAGCCATGAGTAACGTATCCTATTACACACCAGAGGGATTAAAAAATTTGAGGGATGAGCTAAATCAACTTAAGGATGTAGAGCGTCCAAAGGCTTCCCAGGCCATCGCTGAAGCTAGGGATAAAGGGGATTTATCGGAAAATGCGGAATATGATGCAGCCAAAGAAGCACAGGGTCTATTGGAGTTGAGAATTTCGAAGATGGAAGAAATATTATCCAATGCCAGGTTAATAGACGAATCGCAACTGGATACGTCCAAAGTATTGGTATTGTCTACAGTAAAGTTAAAAAATCAGATCAACGGGAAGGAAATGAAATATACGTTGGTAGCTGAAAGCGAAGCGGATCTAAGAACTGGAAAAATATCTGTAACCTCGCCTATAGGCAAAGGGCTTTTGGGAAAAGTGGTTGGTGATGTGGCTGAAATAACAGTTCCCAATGGCACGCTTAAATTTGATATTTTGGAGATTACAAGGGAATAACTTCATATAAATCTTTATATTTAATCCTATCAAATCTTGATAGGATTTTTTTTGCGATTAAATTAATTATAGTTATCCATGGCAAGCATCTTCACAAAAATCATTAAAGGTGAAATACCTTCTTATAAAATTGCCGAAGACGAGAATTATTTTGCCTTTTTGGACATTAATCCCAACGCTGTTGGACATACACTTTGTATTCCTAAAAAGGAGGTGAATAAAATCTTGGAAATGGATGAATCTACCTATATGGGACTGATGGCATTTTCCAGAAAAGTGGGAAAAGCAGTTGAGGCTGCTATTGACTGTAAAAGGGTGGGGATAACCGTTATTGGATTGGAAGTTCCACATGTACATGTACATTTAATACCGCTTAATGAAATGAAAGATGCAACGTTTCAACATAAAGTATCGCTTTCCGAAGATGAATTTATTGCTATTGCCGAAAAAATTCGTGCTAAAATTGAATAATACCCTCCACAAACAAGTATACCGCCGTAGCAATTAGGGAAATCAATAAAATTACCAGTACATAGAACAGTTTGGTAAACTTCATGGATGCTCTTTCAGGGACTGCCATTTTTTGATAATAGTCGAAAACACGCTCAATATCTTCTGTCCAGTTTACGGGATAAATGAAAGAATTGCATTTTTTACATTTTGTTTCGTGGGTTACCTCAGCCGTGGTTCTATGAAATAGTTTGCCGTACTTATGTTTTTGATAGAAGGTTAGTTTTAACTCTTGGTTAAAACATTCAGGACAGTTGTTGGTTAGATCCGCCTCTTTTATTATCTCTAATTTTTCCTTTGACATGACTATACGTTTACTTTTAAGGATATTTGTAGAATGCTGCCTTCCTTGCTGGAGGATAGCACTTTTATTTTTCCATTATGATACTCTTCAACAATTCTTTTAACCAAGGATAGACCCAATCCCCATCCTCTTTTTTTGGAAGTAACACCAGGATTAAATATTGTTTGAAAATTACCCTTTGGGATTCCATGCCCTGTATCTGACACCAAAATGTTTACATAGTTGCCATTCGGGATAATTTCGATGGTGATACTTCCTTTACCGCGCATGGCATCGATACCGTTTTTTACCAAATTTTCAATGGTCCAATGATATAACGACTGGTTCAATAAAACTGGTAAATTTTCTACTTTGGAGGAGAACGAAAAATGGATAAGTTTGGAGCTGCGTAATTTAAGATAATCATAGGCATTTTTTGTTTCCTCCACAATATCATGGGCATCTAGTTTGGGCAAGGAACCTATTTTGGAAAAGCGTTCCGTGATAGTCTCCAATCTGGAAATATCTTTTTCTATTTCCTTGGTAATCTCTGGGTTTATATTTTCATTCTTTAATAATTCGTTCCATCCAAGCAATGAAGAAAGGGGAGTGCCGATTTGATGGGCTGTTTCCTTGGCCATCCCTGCCCAAAGCTTGTTTTGCTCAGAAGCTTTATTGGTTCTAAAAAAGAAAAAGATTACGGTAGCAAACAAAAATATAATCAGCAATAAGGCTATGGGATAATATTTTAATTTGTTCAACACTTCTGAATTTCCGTAGTACAAGGTGGCTAAAAGCTCGCCCTTGTCATCGATTATGATCGGAGCATTTTCACTTTGGAACTGTTTTATCTTTTTTCGGATATAAATTGTGTCCTTTGAGATTTCCTCTGGCATATTGTTGGCCTTGATGAAACCGTCCTTGTTCAACAATATCATCGGGGTAGAGGTGTTGTTTTGAAAAATCTTTAAATGTAAGTTGCCCAAATCCATATCTTCGGAAGAAGACAATAATTCGGACTGGGCAGTTGCCCAAATTTCCATTTTATGGCGTTCCTCCTCTTTGAATTTCTTAAAAAAACTATTGGTATTCCATAAGATTAGGCTTACGATAGCAAAAGATGCTACCAATAAAATGATGTTAGAAGTTTTCTTTTTGGGATTAAATGTCATCCAAACGATTAATTAATTCTAAAGATAACGCAAATTGGTAAAAGATATTCTATTTTCAGTGTCCGTGATCTATTTCATTTAGGATACAATTTATGTACATTTGCAACCTATGCAAAAAATGATATCCATACTTCCTTCTGAGGTCCCCACGGGGAAATTACATGGTTATCTTTTAGGTGCAATAGGGCCAAGACCAATAGCTTTTGCAAGTACTATTGATCTTAAAGGGAGACCCAATTTGGCACCTTTTAGCTTTTTTAATGTTTTTAGTGCAAACCCGCCAATTCTTATTTTTTCACCAGCACGAAGGGTTCGCAATAATTCTACAAAACATACCTTGGAAAATGTGTTACAAACTAAGGAAGTGGTGATTAATGTAGTAAATCATGACATTGTTCAGCAAACCTCCTTGGCCAGCACTGAATATGCTGAAGGTGAAAATGAGTTTAAAAAAGCAGGTCTCACAATGTTAAGGTCAGAGCTTGTGAAACCGTTTCGAGTGGCAGAATCCCCTGTACAATTTGAATGTAAGGTAATTAAGGTTGAGCCATTGGGAAAAGAAGGCGGAGCTGGAAACCTTATTTTTTCAGAAGTTGTAAAAATGCATATATCCGAGGCTGTTTTGAATGAAAATGGAGCCATTGACCAACAAAAAGTTGATTTGGTTTCACGTATGGGAGGTAATTGGTACAGTAGGGCTAATTTGGGTATGTTCGAAGTGCCGAAACCACTTACCACAATGGGAGTCGGGGTAGACCTTATCCCAGAGCAAATCCGGAGGAGTAAAATTCTTACGGGCAACGATTTGGGCAGGTTGGGGAACATAGAAAAACTTCCGACACCAAATGAAATTAAGGCTTTTGTAAAATCACATATAGAAATAAGATCTATCATAAGTGCTGATGATAAAGATCAATTACATTTAAAGGCGCAGGAATATTTACATAATAATGAGGTGCTTTCCGCATGGAAGGTATTGTTAGCTAATACATAGAACATGGAAATTCAAGGAAAAATTAAATTGATTGATGAAACCAAAACCTTTGGTAGTAATGGTTTTAGGAAAAGAGAAATGGTAATTACCACAGAAGAGCAATACCCACAGCAAATTCTGGTTGAATTTATACAGGACAAATGCGACCTCCTGAACAATTTTAGTGAGGGGCAAACCGTAAAGGTTAGCATTAATCTAAGAGGTAGGGAATGGGTAAACCCCCAAGGGGAGACCAAGTACTTTAACTCTATACAGGGATGGCGTGTTGAGAATGTGCAAGTTGAGTCAGGGAATGCGAATGTTCCCCCAGTACCACCTATGGAGGCCTTTGAACCGGCTGATGATATCAACGAGGAAGATCACGATGACTTACCTTTTTGATTAATAAGTTGATTTTAAGGCCTTATCTACTTAGTAATATGAAGAGATAATAAAAAAAGACCCATCTTGGGTCTTTTTTTATTTCCACAGGGAGACTTTGTTTAAATTGGCTGCTAGATCCAGGGGCCGCTATAATATTGGGCATATTATTTATTTTTAGGATATATTGGCACTATTGAATAATAGTTGAATATAAGGGAATATGTTTCTTTTAACAGATAAATTGGAATTTCCTCCGGCACAAAGCGCCAATGCCGAAGGCTTGTTGGCAGTTGGAGGTGATCTATCGCCAGAAAGACTTTTATTGGGGTATCAAAATGGAATCTTCCCATGGTTCAACGAAGATTCATTGATCTTATGGTGGAGTCCAGATCCAAGGATGGTATTATTTCCCAATAAAATTAAAATTTCCAAAAGTATGCGAAAAGTACTGGGCAGTAACCACTTTAGGATTACATGCAATACCCAATTTGAAGAAGTTCTGAACCAATGTTCCACTATAGAAAGGCAAGGGCAAGAAGGTACTTGGATTACCAATAAGATGAAGAAGGCCTATCTTCAATTAAACAAAATTGGAATTGCGAAGTCCTATGAAGTATGGGAAAATGATGTATTAGTTGGCGGTTTATATGGTGTAGACCTTGGGCATGTATTTTGCGGGGAAAGTATGTTTAGTACCGTAAGTAATGCTTCTAAATTTGCTTTTATAAAGTTGACCCAAGAATTACAACAAAAGGAATATAAGCTTGTTGATTGCCAGTTTCATACTACGCATTTGGAAAGCTTGGGAGCAGAAGAAATCTCAAGGGTAGAGTTCCTGAAAATACTGCAAGTTTAGTATAAACTATTAATACAACACATGGTCATAATTGGAGGGTAGGGACATACTCATCTGTTTAAAAGCCCCCTCAGCATCAAACGTTATTTCATATTCTTGGCGCTTTTTCCCATTTTTGCCAACAACGGTAAGCTTATATAAAATACTGGGTAACAGGAGGTTTTGAAAAGTGTTTTTTAAGGTTTTCCTAGGATTTTCATTATCATTTATGGTGTACAGTTGCTGTATTTTTTTGATTTTTGACTTCTCAATATGATGGGTCAAGTACAATTGAATATTAGAATATGAGTCCTCAGGAATATCTATTTCTTTGACTATAAACCCTGAGTATTTCAAATCACCTTTTTCATTGAAGTCCATTCTATAGTATAATCTGTCCTTTTTAAATTTTGCGGAATATGTTTTTTGAGTGCTATCAATTTCCTTATAGTATCGTAGCCTTTTAACGCTTACTGCGTTCTCTTTGACAAAAAGCAAGGCCTTGTTGGGAAACTGGGATTCTAAAATACGGTGCTCCCTTTCTAGTTCATGCTGAGCGAAACTAGTCAAGTTCAAAAACAACAGAAAAATTAAAATACTATTCTTGTACTTCATGGTATCTAAAACAGTTTATTTCATGATCGTTTACCATCCCTGTTGCTTGCATATGTGCATATACCACAGTACTCCCAACGAATTTAAAACCATGTTTTTTTAAATCTTTGCTTATGGTATCGGATAGTGCTGTATTAGCAGGGGACTCTTTATAACTTTTTAGAGCGCTATTGATTGGTTTCCCGTCCGTAAAGCGCCAGATATATTCGCTAAAACTGCCAAATTTTGACTGTACTTCCAGAAAAGCTTGGGCATTGCTGATTGTGGCCCGTATTTTTAATTTATTACGAATGATTCCAGAATCTTGTAACAAAGATTCAATTTTAGATTCATCATAGGACGCAATTTTTTTGTAATCAAAGCCATCAAGGGCTTTTCCGAAATTCTCCCTTTTGCGAAGTATGGTTATCCAACTTAGTCCTGCCTGGAACGTTTCCAAGATCAGAAATTCAAACAAAGTAGAGTCGTCCCGAACCGGAACGCCCCATTCATTATCGTGATAGGCTTCGTAGAGAGCATCTCCCAAACACCAGCCACATTTGTGATTTTTCATAGTTGATATTTTGTCAACAAATTCAAACTCCAACATTCTTTGTAGTGAAAATTTGCAGCAGAATAAAGATATGTAAGGTTTTGGATTTTTAGCACACTAATGTTGCTTAAGTTACAATTCCTTATCAAAGCTTAAGGTATTTTTATAATTAAAAGTATGACTATGGAAACACTGGTAAATAGCACCAAACAAAAAACAACCAAGGACCTTATAATCGAAAGTTTACCCAAAGCAATCACCTATCGAGATTATCGGGAAATGGTTGGCCAATTGGCAACGCAGAATAAATCAACTGGACCAAATCAAACAGAGGCCCTTAGTAATTATACATTGTTGAATGACAAGCGAATGAAGCGCTGGGATAAGACTTTTAAGATTACAGAGGAACAGAAGGCAAAAATTGAAAAGCAGGACAGTAAGGTATTATGGATGGTGCTAACGGAAAGCTGGTGTGGGGATGCCGCACCCAGTATGCCGGTTATGAACAAGATGGCTGAGATAAACCCAAATATAAATCTAAAAGTCTTGTTGCGGGATGATAACTTGGAATTAATGAATCGTTTCCTTACCAATGGAGCAATGTCCATCCCACGACTCATCTCCTTGGATGAGGAAACAGGTGAAGTTATTGGAAATTGGGGGCCAAGGTCCACCAAGGCCACTGAAATGGTTGAGACCTACAAAAAGGAACACGGGACACTAACTCCTGAGTTTAAGCAGGACCTACAGTTATGGTACAATACGGATAAGGGTCAAAATATCATGGAAGACTTGTTACATCTTCTTCCCTTGAAATAAATAGGTAATCGTTCCTTTCTGGGAATCTTTGTTGGTTGAATTGAATTTTGCTTTCAATGCATATTCTATGGCATTGTCGATTAAACAGCCATTAATGGTATTGGAGCTTTTCTTGTTCACCAATGCTTCTGTAACATTGCCGAGTGCATCTACCTTGATATTGATTACTACTTTACCGCCTTCTATGCATGTATATATTGGAGGTGGCAAGGCATAGTTATCCCGATCTACCAACGAATAGGATACCGAAGTTACCCTCTTTGCAAAATTTGTTCTTTCTTGTTTTTTAGCTTCTTTTTCCCCAAGAAGTTGTTTCATTTCTGCTCGCTTTTTTGCCAATTCCTGAAGATTGGCGGCATAACCAGATTCGGAATCTAAATTGGCTGTAGGTTTGTCGTTGGCGGCTTGTTCCTCCCTTAATTCTTCCAAGGTCTTCAATGGCTCAGGGTTTCCGAAACTTGGTTTTGCGTTCTCATTATAGGCTATATGACTCTTTATAGGGTCTGTCTTGGCCATTTCTTCAAGCATTTTTTCCTGCTCCTCAATAATTTTCTCGATATCCTCATCCGCCAAACTAAGTTCAATAGCATATTCCTCTATCTCTTGCCCCCCTAAATGTATGTTGTACAATAGCAAAACAATAAGGGACATAGAAAACAAAGTAATCAAAAATGACAGCTGTTTTCGATTTAAATGCATAGTTCTATAACCGTATTTTTTTAAAATTATTTTGATTAACCCTTTGAACAGGAAGAATTAAGCGCTTAATTTCATAGTCCTGGTCTATCTGCAAGCATTATTCTTCCAAAATCTTCAGGGGTCATTGAATTATTTACGTTATACTCCCCTATTTTGGTTCTTCTTAGTTCAGATAAATGGCCACCGGACTGTAAAGCCTTCCCAAAGTCATTGGCCAAAGATCTAATATATGTTCCTTTACTGCATACCACTCTAAAATACACCTCTGGCATATTGGTTCCTGTAATCTCAAATTCACTTATTTCTATATTTCGGGATTTTATTTCTACAGCCATGCCTTCCCGGGCATATTCGTAAAGTCGTTTTCCATCTTTTTTAAGTGCGGAGAAAATTGGTGGAACTTGTTGTATTGTGCCAATAAATTGTGATGAGGTTTTATTGATCAGGGCATTTGTAATATGATCTACCGGAAATTTTTTATTTATTTCGGTTTCCAGATCAAAAGAGGGTGTTGTGGCACCTAATGTAATTGTGCCGGTGTATTCTTTGGCCTGTCCCTGAAGCTCATTAATTTTTTTGGTGAATTTACCTGTACATATCAATAACAATCCAGTGGCCAGCGGATCTAGGGTGCCAGCATGGCCTACCTTTATTTTTTTTAAATCGAATTTTCTTCGAATTCCCCATTTTATGGAATTAACAGCTTGATAGGAAGACCAGCCCAAAGGCTTATCGACTAGGAGTAATTGTCCGTCTAAAAAATCTTCCTTGGTTTTCACGTCCTCTTAGGATTTTAATTAACTTAAAAATATCACGGAACCGAATTTATAAGACTAACCATAAGTGCCATATGCAATTGCTATTAGTCCAACAAACAAACAATAAATGGCAAAATACGAAAGTTTACTTTTCCTAACTAATTGAATCATCCAAGTACAAGCGACCAGTCCAGCAAAGAAAGCGGCAATAAACCCAGCCCCCATGGCCATGGTTTGATTACTTTCAAAACTAAGTTCTCCACTTACAATATCTTTTGCAATTTTACCAAAAATCAAGGGAACCACCATTAAGAAAGAAAATCGGGCTGCTTTGGTCTTGTCCACACCTAAAATCACTGATGTCGATATTGTAGCGCCACTTCGCGATATTCCTGGGAGCATGGCAATTGCCTGTGAGACGCCAATTACAAAAGCACTGCCAAAAGTCACTTTTTTTGAACTGTCCTTAGCCCTATCCGCTAAATAAAGTAGAATAGCGGTAATAATCAGCATAAAGCCAACAAATCGGATATTGTCTCCAAAAAAAGATTCCAATTGTTCCTCAAAAAAAAGACCCACAACAACAGCGGGTACCATAGATAATAGAATTTTTACCGAGAACTGGGATTCCTCGTTCCATTTGAAACGGAACAGGCCTCGAATAATTTCCATTACTTCGATTCTAAAAACGACCAAGGTACTGAGCGCTGTGGCGAAATGAAGAACAACAGTAAACAGAAGACTTTCTTCCGGAACAGAGCTATCGCCCAATATAACTTTTCCCAATTCAAGATGTCCGCTTGAGGAGACAGGTAAAAACTCGGTCAATCCTTGTACAATTCCAAGGATAATGGCATCTAGAATATCCAATTAATTTTTCTTCTTGTGGGGATTCAACAATATGGCATATATCTCTATGCCAAGACCTATCAATACCAATGTGGGAGCTAACCGTATTCTCCTAAAATTGTAGATTTCTTCATTGAATACGTTAGGGTCCTCACTGCCTCCACCACTCATTAAAATAAACCCCAAGACAATAAAAGCTATCCCGATGAACATAAACATATAGTTTTTTTTTTGGAAGATAAATTCCGCCTTTGGTCTGTGGTCCTTATTGTTTTTTAGCTTTTTGCTCATGGCGCAAATTTAGTAATATAAATCATCCGTTCTAAGATTTAAAAATCGTTGTGTTGCAAAATAAGTGCTTATTACCGAAATTAATACACCCAAAACAAATACACCTGCAAAAAGAATGGTTAACACAACGACATCCTGAAAAAGATTGAGTTCAGGAAAATTATTGTTTACATAGTACAGAACCACACTTAAGGCCAACAGGGCCAACAAAGCTCCAAACATCCCAAGTTTAATATTGGTCCAAATGAATGGGCGTCGGATAAATTTTTTGGTTGCCCCTACCATCTGCATTGTCTTTATGATAAACCGTTTGGAATAAATAGACAAACGAATGGAACTGTTAATGAG
>CAXMOE010000016.1:15081-25907 GCA_964194835.1 uncultured Flavobacteriaceae bacterium
AAAAATACCACTCGCTACTAAAATCCAAAAACTTATTTTTTTGACATTTTCGTTCAAAAGGGCAATCAATGGCTTGTCATAACTCACTTCCTCAACATATGCTTTAGAGGAAAGGTCCATAGCGATTTCTTCGATTTGTTCTGTGGATACAAAATCGGCTTTAAGATTTACATCTATGGAATTTTTTAGAGGATTATAACCTAAAAAGTCCATAAAATTCTCTCCAATTTCCTCGCTGTGCAGTTCTGCTGCTTCTTCCTTGGAAATATAGATAGCAGCTTTGGTGTAAGCTGCCATGGCCAAACTTTTTTGTAATTGGTCTACCTCAACTTGTTTGGCATTATCCTTAAGGAATACGGATATGGTAATTTGTTCTTTAAAATGGTCGGCCATTTTTTTCGTATTCAAAACAAGTAACCCGAGAATTCCTAATAAAAATAGCACCAATCCTATACTCAGCGCCACAGAAAAGTAGGAAGAGATCAATTTTCTTTTTTGATAGCGTTCAAAAGATTTGCTCATAGTGGAAACGAATATGTAAAAATAGTAAAGTAATTTGAACCTTTGAAATATTTCCAATGGATTACTTTGCCTTTTTAAAGCAAAATGTCCTTTGTATTCAAAGTGGTCAATTTTAATTAGACACTAATAATCAGCTGCGGACATTGCGCTATTGTTTAGGGCTCCGTCCTAAGAAAAGGCTCTGATTTTAGAGCTTTTCATCAGGTTTTCCATGCGATATAAAATATGAACTTCATAATTGGTATACGCCTTAAAGCCTTCAGGCTTAAAAATGTGTCAACACCATCACCTCTTGGAGTAAAGAACTCGGAGCACAGTTTAACATGTAAATTGCTCTAAAATTTTCTTTTTTAAGCATGTATTTATCTATGGCAATAGTTTAATTTTCTTGATGTTCGTTTCATGGATTAAACTTATTTTTGCTGATTAAAGAGATTAGGTCAGACTGAGTACGTCAATCATCTCAGTATTAGCCTTTTTGTATGTTTTCCTGCCTCTTTTTGGGTGCCAAATTGAGTTGGAAAATAGCAGGCTATAGGACTTGTTAAACGGAAAGAATGAAGTACAATTTCAGTGAAATTGAGGCCAAATGGCAGAAGGAATGGGCAAAACGAGGTACATTCCAAGCGATAAATAATTCTGATAAGCCCAAGTATTATGTGTTGGACATGTTTCCATATCCCTCTGGAGCTGGTTTGCATGTGGGTCACCCGCTGGGTTATATAGCCAGCGATATCTATGCACGGTATAAAAGACATAAAGGATTTAATGTGCTGCATCCCATGGGGTATGATTCTTTTGGTTTGCCTGCGGAACAATATGCTATACAGACAGGACAGCACCCGGCCATTACCACAGAGACGAATATTGGAAGATATCGGGAGCAATTGGACAAGATCGGCTTTTCATTTGATTGGAGTAGGGAGGTACGCACCTCCGACCCTAAGTATTATAAATGGACGCAATGGATTTTTATACAACTCTTTAATTCATGGTACAACAACCTAACCAATAGGGCCGAATCCATAGAAGACCTGGTAACTATTTTTGAAAAAGAGGGGAACTTAGGGATATATGCAGTTTGTGATGAGGACGTTGTTCTATTTTCGGCCGGGAATTGGAAAAATTATTCCAGTGAACAACAACAAGAAATTTTATTGCAATACAGGTTAACATATTTGGCTGAGACCGAAGTAAATTGGTGTCCGGCCTTGGGAACTGTTCTGGCCAATGATGAAATTGTGAACGGCGTCTCGGAAAGGGGAGGTCATCCGGTAATTCGAAAGAAAATGACACAATGGAGCATGCGTATATCTGCCTATGCACAGCGTTTATTGGATGATTTAAATAAATTGGATTGGCCCCAACCATTGAAGGATTTACAGACCAATTGGATAGGTCGTTCGGAAGGTGCTTCCGCAATCTTCAACGTTAAGGAACATGATGATCACATTGATGTCTTTACCACCCGGCCCGATACCATATTTGGTGTAAGTTTTATGACTTTGGCCCCAGAACATGAATTGGTTTCCAAGATTACAACACCCAAACAAAAAGCGAAAGTAGACAACTATATTGAAGCCACGGCCAAACGTTCCGAGCGCGATCGCATGGCCGATATAAAGACCATAACAGGAGTTTTTACTGGAGCTTATGCAGAACATCCGTTTACCAAGGAACCAATACCCATTTGGATAGGCGATTATGTATTGGCCGGTTATGGTACTGGAGCTGTGATGTCTGTTCCATGTGGAGATCAGCGGGATTATGATTTTGCCAAGCACTTTAATATTCCAATTCCAAACATTTTTAAAGATGTTGATATATCTGAAGAGGCCTTTGCCAACAAAGTAGGTGCCGTTATAACCAATTCGGACTTTTTGGATGGGTTAAGTTATGATCTTGCAGTAAAAAAGGCCATAGAGGCTTTGGAAAAATTAGATCAGGGCCAAGGGAAAATTAATTATCGCTTACGTGATGCCGTGTTCAGCAGACAACGCTACTGGGGGGAACCCTTTCCCGTTTATTATGTGAATGGCATGCCGCAGATGATCGATGCCGAACATTTGCCCATACAACTTCCCGAGGTTGAAAAATACCTTCCCACCGAAACAGGGGAACCACCTTTAGGCAATGCCACGGTTTGGGCATGGTGTACCGAAACAAATCAAGTAGTTGCAAACGAAAAAGTTAATCATTCCAGCATTTTCCCACTCGAATTGAACACCATGCCGGGTTGGGCAGGGAGTTCTTATTACTTTAACCGATATATGGATGCGCATAATGAGGAGGAAATCTTTTCGGCTGACGCCATCAATTATTGGCAGGATGTGGACCTTTACATTGGTGGAAGTGAACATGCTACAGGCCATTTATTGTATTCCCGATTTTGGCAAAAGTTTTTGTTTGACAAAGGCTTGGTTCCCAAAGATGAGTATGCCAAAAAACTCATCAACCAAGGAATGATTACTGGGACAAGTGCCTTTGTGTATAGAGTGGAAGGGCAAAATAAATTTGTCTCATCAGGATTAAAAGATGATTACCCTGTTTTGCCGTTACATTCCGATGTGACCTTTGTAAACGGCTCTGATGAATTGGATATAGAAAGTTTTAGGACATGGCGACCAGAATATAAGGATGCAATTTTTATTGGCGAGAAAGGAGAACCCATAAATGGGAACAATGATAAATATATCGTGGGCCGGGAAGTGGAAAAAATGTCCAAATCCAAATACAATGTGGTAAGTCCTGATGCCATATGTGAGGAATATGGAGCAGATTCATTAAGGTTATACGAAATGTTCTTGGGTCCATTGGAGCAATCCAAACCTTGGAATACAGCTGGAATTTCTGGTGTATTCAGTTTTTTAAAAAAATTATGGCGTTTATATGTTGATGAAAACGGAACGAAATTTCAGAATGTGGATCCCACGAGGGATAATCTAAAAACATTGCATAAAACCATAAAAAAAGTGGAGGAGGACATAGAAAATTTTTCTTTTAATACTTCGGTTTCCACTTTTATGATCTGTGTCAACGAACTTTCGGTCCAAAAATGTCAAAGTAAAGCTATTTTGGAACCTCTGGCGATTTTGGTAGCTCCATATGCTCCTCATATTGCTGAAGAAATCTGGGAGAAATTGGGCAATGTGGAATCCATTTCCACAGCAGTATTCCCTATATTTGAGAGTAAGTATGTAGTGGAAAGCAGTAAAGAGTATCCAATTTCATTTAACGGCAAGATGCGCTTTAAGCTAGAGTTTCCTTTGGACATAGGTAAGGAAGAAATTGAAGCTGCAGTGCTGGCACATCCAAAAACCCAAGCACAATTACAAGGGCGAGTTCCCAAAAAGGTTATTATAGTTCCTGGAAAGATTGTAAATATCGTAGGATAATTTATGAAAAGGCGTTAATCAAAAAGATGTTAAAGACATGCCTGTGTTTTGCCCATTGTTTCGGCATTTAATTGATAACAAGACAGAAAGTGATAGACAAAATTGAAATAATTGGCTTGGTAGCAGCAACTCTTACTACTGCGGCCTTTGTCCCACAGGTCTATAAAGCTTGGGTAGAGAAATCAACTCGTGACATTTCACTGATTATGTACTTAGTACTTCTTCTGGGCCTAATCCTATGGTCTGTTTATGGGGTATACCTTGAAAGTTTGGCAATTACCCTCGCAAATGTTATAACAGGCCTTTTGGTGTTTATTATGGTCTTGTTGAAATTGAAGTATAAGTGATTGTTTGGACATTTTGTCAGATATCCAATCCCAGCGTCTTTTGGCTGGGTTTTTGCTTTTATGAATATATTTATAACAAGAAACTAAAAAACTAAAATTATGATGTCATATTATATAATGCTTGGAGCTATTGCTTTGGTAAGTTGGTTAGTGAGCAATAAGCTTAAAAGTAAGTTTAAGCATTACTCAAAAGTCCAATTACGGAATGGAATGAGTGGTTCTGAAATAGCAGAAAAGATGTTGGCCGATCATGGAATACGGGATGTAAAGGTAATTTCTACTCCAGGGATGTTAACAGACCATTATAATCCTATCAATAAAACTGTAAACCTGAGCGAAGGAGTTTATAGTCAGCGAAATGCATCTGCTGCATCTGTTGCCGCCCATGAATGTGGTCATGCCGTACAACATGCACAAGCTTATCAATGGTTGACACTGCGTTCCAAATTGGTTCCAGTGGTAAGTGTTACCTCGGGTATGTCGATGTGGGTGGTCTTTGGAGGTATTATGTTGGGTGCCGCTGCTGGGGTAGGCTTTGGGTATTATATTGCTGTGGCAGGATTAATAATGATGGGATTGGCCACTGTGTTCAGTTTTATCACCCTTCCTGTGGAATATGATGCCAGTAATAGGGCTCTGGCTTGGTTAAAAAATAAGAATATGGTGAGCCAAGAAGAATATGCGGGTGCCGAAGATGCTTTAAAGTGGGCGGCACGGACCTATTTGGTCGCTGCTCTAGGCGCACTGGCTTCTCTAGTTTATTGGGGATTGCAGGTATTCGGTGGAAGAGACTAACCCCTGTGCATTCGTGTAAAAAGGACTCCAATATTATTTAAGAAAGTCTGTAGGTGGTGACCTATTTATATAATAATCTGCCTATCTATTTGCTGGTTAAGTGATATAAAAGTTTCCGTTCGGGAAACCCCATCTATGGATTGAATATTTTTGTTTAAAACGTGCATTAGATGTTCATTATCCTTACACAGAACTTTTATGAGGATTGACCAATTTCCTGTGGTATAATGGCATTCCAAGACTTCTGGAATTTTTTCGAGCTCCTTTACCGCAACAGGGTTGCTCATGGCCTTATCCAAAAAGATACCAATATAGGCCATGGTGGTATAACCCAATACTTTAGGGTTTATCACAAATTTGGAACCAGCAATCAGCCCTGAGTTTTCCAATTTACGAAGTCGTTGGTGTATAGCTGCCCCCGATATTCCAATATTACGGGCAATTTCCAGAATAGGTTTTCGAGCATCTTGCATTAAGAACCTTAGGATTTTCTTGTCAATACCGTCAATTTTAACATTATTGATAGTAGATTTCATAATTGAGACTTCATTTTGATTGTAAATATACCAAAATAGTTTCAGGCCTTAACTTGCAACGGAATCTGGGTTATACCCTAGATATGGAACTTCATAAGTTTTAAAGACAATACCATATTGTTTTAGCTCTGAAAGAATGGGCTCATATACTTCTTTTCGGATAGGAATTTGTACCCCTGGGGTGGTGATTTTTTTGTTCAAGATCAATAAGGTTGCTATAGCCACTGGTATTCCAACAGTTTTTGCCATTGCTGTTTTAATACTGTTTTCTCCAAGGACCACCATGTTGGCATCAATCTGTTTCTTTTCCCCGTTTTGTGAATAGCCAAACTTATGATACATTACAATCATATCCTTATCATCCTTGGCCAGGGTCCAACTATCCTCAAGAATTTGTTGGAGTATTTGGGCCGGAGTTGCATTTTTTAATGTGATTGTCTTTTTGTTGTCAAACAAATTTAACTCCAATAACTTTTCCCACATGATATCATCTTGGTCAATTTTCAGATAGTGTCGCAGCTTTAGCTCTATCCGATCTGTAGGGGAGTAGGGTAAAAACAGATTTACAAATTCCCTATTGGTCATTCCTTCCGAATTGTCTATAACGTAACTGTCATCGGTCATGCCCAATTGTACAAACATGTTCCATGCCTTGGAAAACCCTATTCTTCTCATAGTTCCCCTATACAGGGTAAGGGCATCATTAAGTCCATATGTCTCGCGATATTTTAAAGAATCCCTATTGGCGTAGGCTTCAAAATTTCCTTTACCTTCTATGGTCATAAATTCAGTTCTTCTAAAGAGTTTATGATATGGAATATATTTATAGGTACCTTCTTGGATAAATTTTGCCGCTCCCCCTTGTCCTGCCATTACTACGTTTCTCGGATTCCATGTAAATTTATAATTCCAAAGGTTGGTATCGCTCTCTGGTGCTACCAATCCACCGGTAAAGGACTCAAATAACAATATTTCTCCTTCTTTATCGCGAATTCCATCAATGATTTGCATGGCACTCATATGGTCGATACCAGGATCTAAACCAATTTCGTTCATAAAGACAAGACCCTTTTCTTTAGCCTTTTTATCCAAGGCTTTTATCTCGTCGCTCACATAAGATGCAGTTATCAAGTGTTTGTTAAAAGATATGCAATCCGTTGCTACTTTAATATGAAAGCGAGCTGGGAGCATGGAGACAACAATATCTGATTTTCTAATAGCTTCTTTTCTTTCATTTTCATTGAAAATATCCAATTTTACAACCGTGCAAGACGCATGGGATTTAACCGAATCCAAAATGGTGTGAGGATGTAGGTCTCCTACCGTTAAATGTAGATGTTCATCTTTTGCCTTATCCAACAAATAATCCAAAAGATATGAGGTGGATTTACCAGCCCCTACAATAAGAATTTTTCGTAACATTTGTATTAAGTACTTATGTGTGAATATAACGCGTGCTAAGGTATCAAATTGTTACATTTATAAAAATTTCAACCTTTTAAGTTATGAACAAAACAATTTTAGTGACAGGAGCAGTATTTGGAATGTTGGCTGTGTTATTGGGAGCATTTGGAGCGCATGGCCTTGAAAAGCTGCTGGATACCAAGTCGATTCAGACTTTTGAAACGGGTGTAACCTATCAAATGTACCATGCCTTTTTTTTGTTGGTTTTGGGGAGTAGTAAACAATTGTCTGAACAGAGTAAAAAACTAATATTTTATTGTATTGCCCTTGGGATTGTTCTATTCTCTTTTTCTATATATTTTTTAGCCACCAATAGTCTTACCGGATTTGATTTTAAAGTCATAGCTTTTGTTACACCCATTGGTGGAAGTCTGCTTATTTTGGGTTGGATACTATTGGGCTATCGTATTTTTACGTATTTGGACTAAAAAAGCTTGTAATTAACAATATTAGGAACATATTTTTGATAGTTTTGCCATTGATAAAGACAACATTATGACTACATCTGATTCAATTACGAAATCGATTTCGTTGCGGCAATATGGAATTGAAAATGAAAACATATTCTATCAGCTAACACCCTCTGAACTTCATGAAATTACCACCAAGAAAAGGATGGGTAAAAAAGCCTCAACCGGGGCGTTAGCTATTAATACTGGTGAATTTACAGGGAGATCTCCAATGGACAGATTTATAGTGAAGGACGATATCACTTCAGACAAGGTTTGGTGGGGGAACATCAATATCCCATTTGAGTCGAAAAATTTTGATAGGCTATATAATAAGGTTATTGCCTACCTCAATACTAAAGATCTGTATGTAAGGGATTGTCATGTCTGTGCGGATGATAATTATAGATTAAACATTAGGGTAATTAATGAGTACCCCTGGTCCAATATGTTTGCTTACAACATGTTCTTAAGACCCACATTGGAAGAATTAAAACGATTTGAGCCCGAATGGACAGTGATAAATGCACCAGGATTTATGGCAGATGCTGAAGTTGATGGTACCCGGCAGCACAATTTTGCCATTTTGGATTTTACAAAAAAAATAGCGTTGATTGGAGGAACGGGTTATACAGGGGAAATTAAGAAAGGGATATTTTCCGCATTGAATTTTATTCTACCTGTAATGAAGAATACCCTGCCCATGCATTGTTCTGCCAATGTTGGCGAAGATGGTGATACCGCTATATTTTTTGGTTTATCGGGAACTGGAAAAACTACTTTATCCGCAGACCCGCATCGTAAACTTATTGGGGACGACGAACACGGGTGGACGAATGAAAACACGGTGTTCAATTTTGAAGGAGGTTGTTATGCCAAAGTAATCAATCTTTCATCTGAACAAGAGCCAGAAATATATGGGGCAATTAAAAAAGGTGCCCTTTTGGAAAACGTTATTCTCGATGATAAGGGTGCAGTAGATTACGCCAATACATCAATAACGCAAAATACACGGGTAAGTTATCCAATTTATCATATTGAGAACATTCAACAACCTTCAATTGGACAAAACCCTAAAAATATATTCTTTTTAACAGCTGATGCTTTTGGAGTATTGCCTCCGATTTCCAAACTTACCCCAAGTCAGGCAGCCTATCACTTTATCTCTGGGTACACAGCCAAAGTTGCAGGAACAGAAGCAGGAGTTGTAGAACCTATTCCGTCCTTTTCAGCCTGTTTTGGAGCACCATTCATGCCTTTAAATCCTACAAAGTATGCGGAAATGCTAAGTAAAAAGATGAAAGACGCTGGAGTTAATGTTTGGTTGGTAAACACGGGATGGACAGGAGGACCTTATGGTGTTGGAACGCGAATGAAATTAAAATATACTCGCGCCATGATTAACGCTGTGCTAAACGGGGATTTAGGATTGTATACTTATGACACCTATCATATCCACTCTGTATTTGGAGTGGCCCAACCTAGGGAATGTCCTGGAGTACCTACCTCAGTTTTAAGTCCTAGAGCCACTTGGAACAATGATGATGCTTATTATAAAACTGCTTTTAAATTAACAAATGCGTTCCGCGAAAACTTTAAAAAGTTTGAGTCGTATGCCAATGAAGAGATTCGCCGTGGAGGGCCCCAACGATATGCTTTTTAAAAAAAGAGACCCAATAAAATGGGTCTCTAAGATTATTATTTCTTGTTGGCTGTAGTTATGTATTTTTGCAGTGCCATGGTCATCGACGGCGTTTCTGGTGTAGGAGCTTTTATGTCTATACGAAGACTTGCATCAGTTGCGGCATTGACTGTTGAATTGCCGAAAACAGCAATTCTAGTTTCCTTTTGGTCAAAATCGGGAAAGTTCTTAAATAAGGATTCGATTCCAGATGGACTAAAAAAGACCAAAATATCGTAGTAAACATCTCTTAGGTCGGACAAATCGCTAATGACCGTTTTATAAAAAATTCCCCTTGTCCAATCCAGTTCCAATTTATTCAATGTTTCTGGGACAAGCGATTTTAGTACATCGGAAGAGGGCAATAAATATTTTTCATCCTTATACTTTTTAAATAAGGTAAGCAAATCGGAAAAATTCCTTTTACCTACATATATTTTGCGTTTTCGGTAAACGACATATTTTTGAAGATAGTAGGCCACAGCTTCCGACTGACAAAAATATTTCATAGTGTCCGGAACTTTAAACCTCATTTCGCTAGCAATCCTAAAAAAATGATCCACCGAGTTCCTACTGGTAAGGATAATCGCCGTGTAGTCATTAAGGTCTATTTTTTGTTGTCTAACACTCTTGGCGTCAACCCCTTCCACATGAATAAAAGGTCTAAAATCAACCTTTACCTTTTCTTTTTCGATAAGTCGTGAATATGGAGAGTTTTCCATTTTCGGTTCCGGCTGTGAAACCAAAATCGTCTTTACTTTCATAAATTTCAATATTTAAGATAGCTTCCAATTATCACAAAAGGTGCAATTTCAAGAGCGCAAAGGTACATAATAAAATAGAAAAAGTTAGCTGTTATTAAGTTTTGATGATTTCTTACTACCGTAATCCAACCTATGGCATTTATTAGAAGAATAAGGAATATACTTACATATATTACAGTTTTTGAATCTTTTAGCACATAGGTCATTAATATATTGGCCACAAACATGATCATACCACTGTAGTTGAGATAGGAAAGTTTTTTAAAAATAAATGTGGAGATATTGTTATTGGTGTTAAAAACAAACCCATTGCCCAATTGCAATAAAACCTTCATCAGTAAAAACCCCAGCAAAAACCCCAGAATAACAAAATAAATTAAAGGATTTGTACTGTTCTCGGGTTTAATAATGTTTCTTATTAGATAAATAAAAAGGGCAAAATTTACCAATTGAAAAATGGTAAAAAATATATGAAACCAATTTAATAGTTTATCCTTTTTATTATATAAGAAAATGTATTTGTTATTGAACGGGAGAATGATAAAATTTACAAATCTATTGTAAAAGAAACTTTTTGCAATTACTATAAACAAAACGCTGGTAAATATGATAATAGTTATCCAATCTACTGTGTTTGTTGCTCTTAGAATAGGCTCCATTATTGCAATTTAATGTTTTCCCCATTGAGGCCCAAAGATAGGCCATTTTCAGTTATTCCTATTTTAAAATACTGGTGTTCCTTGTTTTCAGTTAAGGGCAAATTAAAATTGAAATATGTTGTATCCTTTGATTTTAAGGAAAATATAGTGTCTGAAACAGACTGAAGTTTAATAAACTGTACTTCGTTAACCTTTTTATATTTATTGAGAAAGA
>CAXMOE010000017.1:0-3727 GCA_964194835.1 uncultured Flavobacteriaceae bacterium
CTAAAAGAAGGGGACACAACACTTCATTGTTTGTCATCGGCTACTATTGCCGGTAAGATGATGTTGGTTAGGGCAATGGTCTTGGGATTGGAGCTTGATTATGTGGAACCGTCTTCCAATCCATTAACCTACATTTCGAAAGTGTATGATTTTGCTGCCATGGTCCCTTTACAGCTTAAAGGTTCTATAAATAATATTGATCAGATCAAAACCCTTTTGGTAGGTGGTGCTCAAATATCCGATAGTTTAAAAAAGCAAGTTCAAGATATATCTACCCAGGTCTTTGAAACGTACGGGATGACGGAGACAATTACACATATCGCGATAAAAAAGATAAATCATAAAAAGAATAATGGATCGATCCTTTCCTCGCAACAACTGCCCAGCGAAACCGAAGTACCCGTTACAAGTACCGACGAGACCTCTTTTAGGACATTGGTCAATGTCAGTGTGTCAAAAGACGATAGGGGTTGTTTGGTTATTGAAGCTCCATTTATAGCTAAAGCTCCTGTAGTGACCAATGATTTGGTCAATATAATTTCAGAATCCGAATTTGAATGGTTAGGCAGATTGGATACTGTGATTAATTCTGGGGGTATGAAATTGATTCCAGAACAAATTGAAGTTAAATTATCTCCGATTTTAGACTCCAGATATTTTGTGGCAGGACTTTCAGATTCTACTTTGGGACAGAAGTTGGTAATGATTGTCGAAGGTGAAACCGATGCAACTAAACTCAAGCAACAAATAAAAACCCTTGAAACCCTTTCAAAATTTGAAGTTCCTAAAGAAATTTATTGCGTCAATAAATTTGTAGAGACCAAAAATGGAAAGGTTCGAAGGGATAAAACCCTGAAGCAGATTCTAGATTCCGTAGATTAATTTTGATTCTTAATATTTTGTATTTTAATAAGGTAATAACAATTATGAAAAATCTAATTCCTTTTTTTTGTTTCTTATTTTCATTGACAGTCTCTGCACAATTAATACTTCCGGAAAAGCAAAGAGCTGTTGTTATCGATGAAATTTTGGAAGATCGTTTCAATAACCTTTTACCAGAATTAATGGATAAATCGGATTTAGACATGTGGATTGTGATATCACGTGAATACAACGAAGATCCAGTTTTAAAAACCATGTTGCCAGCAACGTGGCTCAACGCCCGTAGAAGAACCATCCTTCTTTTCTACAGGGATAAAAATAAAAATAGTATTGAACAATTGGCAGTGGCTAGATATAATGTAGGCGATAATATTGAATCTGCATGGGATAAAGAAAAAGAACCAGATCAATGGAAAAGACTTATGCAATTGATAAGTGAACGAAATCCTTCCAAAATTGGGCTTAATTATTCCAAGGATTTCAATATTGCGGATGGTCTGGATAAGACCGACTATGATGAATTTTTGAATAACTTACCGAAGAAATTCCATTCCAAGGTTGTTTCTGCCGAACAGTTGGCCGTAGGTTGGATAGAGACCCGGACAAGTCGCGAAATGATCATATATAATCAGTTGGTAGATATTACACATGATATTATCAAAGAAGCATTTTCTGAAAAAGTGATTACTTCAGGAATAACTACTACCACTGAAGTTGAGTGGTGGATGCGACAAAAAGTGACGGACTTGGGATTGGAGACCTGGTTTCACCCAACTGTTGATATACAACGGACCAGTGATGAATTGGTGGGGCATTTGTATTCTTTTTCCGGACGGCCAGATGATAAAGTGATTTTACCAGGGGATTTGCTGCATTGCGATTTTGGCATAACATATCTTCGATTGAATACCGATTGTCAAGAATTGGCCTATGTGCTTAAACCGCAAGAAAAAGAGGCGCCTAATTATCTTGTCAACGGATTAAGGGATGGAAATAAGGTACAGGATTTTTTGACTAAAAATATGATTGCTGGCCGTACTGGAAATGATATTCTTGCCAAATCACTTCAAGAAGCTAAAAATGCCGGATTGCGCCCATCTATTTACACCCATCCTTTAGGGTTGTACGGACACTCTGCTGGCACCACAATAGGAATGTGGGATTCACAGGGAGGAGTGTTAAAAGATGATGGAGAGTCGTATCCCTTAAACCCCAATACGGTATATGCAATTGAATTAAATACTACGGTTACTGTTCCCGAATGGAACAGGGATATTCGTATTATGCTTGAGGAAGCAGGGTTTTATGGTGAAGATGGATTTCGTTATGTAAACGGGAGACAAACTGAATTGTTGATAATTCCGAGGAACAAACAACATATTAATGACTAGTGAATGAAAAAGACGCCACTCATTTTTGGTTTATTATTGTTCTTGGGTATTTCTCTTTATGCCCAAGTATCAATGGAAAAGGCAACAATATGTTGGGATGCTTCCCTTTCCATGAGAGATAGGAATCTTGATAAAGAAATTTCTTTTTTGGATATTTATTTTGCTGAAAAGCAAGATATTGATGTCGTACTATTAATGTTCAATAACGATATCATGAGTTCCGAAACATTTGCCGTAAGATCAGCTGATTGGGGGAGCATAAAAAACAAACTATCAGTCGTAGACTATGATGGTTCTACCTCTTATAGATCATTGTCTGACCAAATTGAAAATGGGGATGTATTACTTTTTACTGATGGTGAGCAAAATACGAGCTTAACAAGTCCTTTGTTCAATGGCAACGTCTATGTCATAAATAGTAAACAACAGAGTAATAGAGCAAATCTAAATTTACTTACGATAATTAATAGTGGTGAATTTGTCAACCTAGGCGAAGTTCAAAGTAAGGCTCACGAGGGTGACTTTCAATTATATTACGGAAAGGTATATGCTGAAAATTCAATATTAAAAGAGGTTTCCGTAGCAATTAAGGGACAAGACAATGTGATCACAAGATCCAATGAGAATGGTACATATCGCATTGAAGCAAAACCTGGAGATGTATTGGTTTTTTCCATGGCCAATAAAAAGTCTGTTGAAAAACAAGTTGGAAAAAATAGAAATATAAATGTTTGGTTGGAAGTTGGTGATGGGATTCGATTGGATGAAGTGGTTGTTGAAGGTTCAAAAGAAAATGAAGCAGTTGAGGAAGTCACCACTGGTTATGGTGATCGAAACAAAGATGCGGTTGGTTATGCGGTCCAGTCTATTGACCAAGATGATATTTCGGCTGGCAATACAGATATTTCCAGTGCTGTCCAAGGAAAATTCTCCGGGGTTACTTTAGGTCAAAATGATGACCTAAGCCAGGTTGAACTTAGACCGAAAAGCTCTATACTCTCCAATAATTATGGCCTAATTGTAATAGATGGTGTGCCTTTGCCAAAATCCAATTCAAGCGCATATAATAGCTCGGGCCGTACACAAAGCACCGATTTTATAAATCCAAACAATATTGCCAGTATAACGGTTTTAAAAGGTTTGGCCGCAACCAATAGGTATGGGAGTCTTGGAAGTAATGGGGTAATAATGATCACCACAAAAACAGCTACCCACTCTGCCTCTAAAGTAAAAAAGGATTTGGCTTTAATGACAAATAATATATATGAGGGAAAACTCAAGGTAAATAATAAACTTCTTGTAACACCTTATTTAAGGGAGCTTAAAAAGGGAAAAAATGTAATTGAAGCATATGGGATTTATTTGGATCAAAGAGATCGGTATTGGCATCTTCCGGAGTATTACGTAGACGTTTATAATTTCTTTAAAGAAGCAAGTAAAGGCTTGGCCACTCA
>CAXMOE010000017.1:3737-25356 GCA_964194835.1 uncultured Flavobacteriaceae bacterium
CACTCAAATTTTATCAAATTCTCTGGAAAAGGACAACCCTTCGTTAATGGAATTAAAGGCCATGATGTTTATATTGGATGAGCAAAAGAATTACCAATTGGCTCTGGATGTGGCCAATAGGATACTGGAATTGTATCCTGGTCAGATACAATCATATATTGATACTGCATTGGAGCATAAAAATTCGGGAAATTATCAAATTGCCCTGAACATGCTAAACAACATTGCCAATGGATCTATAAATCCTGACTTAAATTTTTTGGGCCTAAAAAAAACCATTGGTACAGAGATCAGAAATCTAGTACATATTAAAGGAGGGGAATTAGATCTTGGAAATGTTGATGCAAAGTATTTAAACAATATTACCTATGACGCCAGGGTAATATTTGATTGGAATAACAATGACGCGGAATTTGAGTTGAAATTCGTTAATCCACAAAAAAGATTTTTCAACTGGGACCATACAGACCTTAACAATAGTCAACGAATAAGGGACGAACTGGATAATGGATATGGTAAAGAAGAATTTGAAATAGTCGGGGCTGAGGTAAAAGGGGAATGGCTTATCAACATAACCTATTTAGGCAATAGAAATTCAAATAATGATGCTCCCACTTTCATAAAATGTAAAGTTCAATACAATTTTGGCAATCCCAATCAAAAAACGGAAGAACATGTGTTACGGCTTTACGAAAAAGGAAAGGAAGAGCTTTTAATAAAACTGAACATCCAATAAGTCCAATCTATTAAACCTGTATCACCCCCAAATTAAACGGTTTTTCTATAGGCGCATGATTTGCTGCTTCTATTCCGATGGAAATCCATTTGCGGGTTTCCAGTGGATCTATAACTGCATCGGTCCATAAGCGAGCTGCGGCGTAATAGGGAGAAATCTGGTTGTCATACCGCTCCTTTATCTTATTAAAAAGTTCAGCCTCTTTTTTCTTGGTGATTGTTTCCCCTTTCTTTTTCAGCGAGGCTTTTTCAATTTGCAATAAAACCTTGGCCGCAGAGTTTCCACTCATAACGGCCAATGCAGCACTCGGCCAAGCCAAAATAAACCTTGGATCATAGGCCTTTCCGCACATGGCATAATTACCGGCACCATAACTATTTCCAATTACCACGGTAAATTTAGGAACAACAGAGTTGCTTACAGCATTTACCATTTTTGCTCCATCTTTAATAATTCCTCCGTGTTCGCTTTTGCTGCCCACCATAAATCCGGTGACATCCTGTAAAAACACCAATGGAATTTTCTTTTGATTGCAATTGGCAATAAAACGAGTGGCCTTATCAGCAGAATCGGAATAAATGACTCCGCCGAACTGCATTTCTCCATTGGCAGTTTTCACTACTTTTCTTTGGTTGGCCACTATGCCTACCGCCCATCCATCAATCCTGGCGTAGCCGGTAAGGATGGTTTTTCCAAAACCTTGCTTATATTCCTTAAATTCAGAATTGTCTACCAATCGCACAATAATTTTAAGCATATCGTATTGGTCAGTTCGTGAACCTGGCAGTATTCCATAAATGTCCTGTGGGTTTTCCACAGGCTTTTGTGAGATTGTTCTATTAAATCCTGCTTTATCAGAAGTTCCAATTTTTCCAATGATGTTTTTAATGGTATTTAAGGCATCCTTGTCATCTTTGGCCTTATAATCGGTAACGCCACTAATTTCACAATGGGTAGTTGCTCCTCCAAGGGTTTCATTATCTATTTCTTCACCAATAGCTGCTTTTACCAAATAGCTCCCTGCCAAAAATATACTTCCTGTTTTATCAACAATCAATGCCTCGTCACTCATAATGGGCAAGTAAGCCCCTCCGGCAACACAACTGCCCATAACAGCAGCAATTTGGGTAATTCCCATACTACTCATAACAGCATTGTTTCTAAAGATGCGCCCAAAATGCTCCTTATCCGGAAAAATTTCATCTTGCAAGGGGAGATAAACTCCGGCACTATCCACTAAGTAAATAATAGGTAACCTATTTTCAATGGCAATTTCTTGAGCTCTAAGATTTTTTTTGGCGGTGATAGGGAACCAGGCGCCAGCTTTAACCGTAGCGTCATTTGCCACTACAATACATTGTTTGTTTTCAACATATCCAATTTTTATTACAACTCCTCCAGAAGGACATCCACCATGTTCCGCGTACATCTCCTCTCCAACCAAAGCCCCTATCTCTATACAATCCTTATTGGAATCCAAAAGGTAATCTATACGTTCCCGGGCCGTCATTTTGCCCTGGGTATGTTGCTTTTCAATTCTGTCCTTACCTCCACCAAGCTTTACTTTGAAGAGCCTCTTTTTTAATTCGGATAGTAATTGTTTATTTTGGTCTTCGTTTTTATTGAAGTTGATGTCCATTTTGTATGCGGTTTCTTTAACACGGATAAAGATAAGGAGTAATATTGATTAACTTTAACAAATTTCAAAGCTTACATGGAACATAAAATACGTTGGGGAATTCTCGGATTAGGAAACATCGCCCATAAATTTGCTAAGGATTTACAGTTGGTGGCCGATGCAGAATTGAAGGCTGTAGCTTCTAGGAGCATTGAAAAAGCCGAGGTATTCAGAGAAGAATATGAGGCTGCATTTGCCTTTGCAAATTATCAAGAATTATTTAACTGCGATGAAGTGGATGTAATATACATTGCTACGCCACATACTTCACATGCCGAGTTGGCTATAAAGGCAATGAATCATGGAAAACATGTGCTTTGTGAGAAACCTTTGGGAGTAAATTTGAAGGAAGTGGAACGGATAATTGCTACTGCTCAACAAAACCAAGTTTTTTTAATGGAAGCTCTTTGGAGTAGATTTAATCCGTCTATTCTAAAAGTAAAGCAGTTGGTTGATGAGGGAATTATTGGTGATATTGGCTATGTACGTGCAGATTTTGCTTTTTATGCCATGGATAGAGATTTAAATAGTAGGGTGTTAAATCCGGATTTGGCAGGAGGCTCATTATTGGATATAGGCATATACCCTATTTTTCTTGCGTATATAATTCTTGGAAAGCCCAATAAAATAATGGCCAGTTCAAATTTTCATGAATCCGGCGCTGAAGTTCAGACCTCCATGATTTTTGGATACCCAAATGCTCAGGCAGTCTTGTACAGTGGTTTTACCACAAATTCAGAAACGAAAGCGGAGCTTTCTGGAAAAAAAGGCACTATTTACCTACACCCTAGATGGCATGAAGCCCAAGGGTATACTATTGAAAAGGAAGGGGTTGTGGAAAACTTTGAGCTACCAACAGCTGGAAAGGGATATTCGTATGAAATAGAAGAGGTCTGCACTTGTTTAAGGGCAGGAAAGATAGAAAGTGAATTATGGTCGCATCAAAACAGCCTAGATTTGTCGTTACTTTTGGACCAAGTACGCTCCCAGACGGGGATTGTCTTCCCGTTTGAAGATTAATTTTTTATATGATATGGAGATAAATTCCTTTAAATTTTACGATATTTGGGGGTTACCACAAACTAAAATAAAATGGGAATGAATAAAAATACCGTGCTGGCATGGGCTACTTTTATTATGATTATTGTAGGGTTGTCCCTAATTGCACTTGGAGCCTTTAGATATGATGATGTTGCAGGATGGGGATTTGCTGCCGTGGGTATTGGTTTTTTTGCCATTGCATGGGTGTTTAATGCACTTAAGGGTAGAGTTTAATATTTTTTCTTCTTTTTTAATTTAATCCAGTTTATTACTATGTCCGACGATAAGAAAGTCATTTTCTCCATGTCTGGGGTTACCAAAACGTATAAAAATGCCAACACCCCTGTCTTAAAAAACATTTACCTAAGTTTTTTTTATGGCGCAAAAATTGGTATTCTAGGACTTAATGGTTCTGGAAAATCTACCTTATTAAGGATTATTGCAGGAGTTGACAAGAACTTTCAGGGCGATGTGGTCTTCTCTCCTGGATATAAAGTGGGTTACTTGGAGCAGGAACCCCAACTGGACGAGAATAAAACAGTTTTGGAAGTTGTTAAGGAAGGGGTATCGGAGACTGTGGCAGTCTTGGATGAATATAATAAGATCAATGATATGTTTGGCTTGCCCGAGGTCTATGAGGATGCAGATAAGATGCAGAAACTTATGGATAAGCAGGCAGAACTTCAGGATAAGATCGATGCTTCCAACGCTTGGGAATTGGATACCAAATTGGAAATAGCGATGGACGCTTTGCGTACCCCGGAATCGGACAAAAAAATTGCTGTGTTATCAGGTGGTGAGCGTAGGCGGGTAGCACTATGTAGGTTGCTGTTACAGGAGCCGGAAATATTACTACTGGATGAACCTACTAACCACTTGGATGCAGAATCTGTACACTGGTTGGAACATCATTTGGCCCAATATAAGGGGACGGTGATTGCTGTAACCCACGATAGATATTTCCTAGATAATGTAGCTGGCTGGATTTTGGAGTTAGATAGGGGCGAAGGTATCCCTTGGAAGGGCAACTATTCCTCATGGCTTGATCAAAAGTCAAAACGTTTGGCCCAAGAGAGTAAAACTGCATCTAAGCGTCAAAAGACATTGGAGCGTGAGCTGGAATGGGTGAGGCAAGGAGCCAAGGGGAGACAGACCAAACAAAAGGCAAGACTCAAGAATTATGACAAACTACTGAGTCAGGACCAAAAACAATTGGACGATAAGTTGGAGATTTATATTCCCAACGGCCCACGTTTGGGAACCAAGGTGCTGGAAGCTAAGGGAGTAAGTAAAGGATATGGGGACAAGTTGCTCTATGAAGATCTTAATTTTAATCTTCCTCAGGCCGGTATTGTAGGTATTATTGGCCCTAATGGTGCTGGAAAGACTACTATTTTCAGGATGATAATGGGGGAGGAGACACCAGATAAAGGAGAATTTACAGTTGGCGAAACCGCTAAAATTGCTTATGTCGACCAAAGTCACTCAAATATAGATTCGGAGAAGGGTATTTGGCAAAATTTTAGTGATGAACAGGAACTAGTTATGATGGGTGGAAGACAGGTAAATTCAAGAGCTTATCTAAGTAGATTTAACTTTTCTGGAAGTGAACAGAATAAGAAGGTAAATATGCTTTCTGGTGGGGAAAGAAATAGATTACACCTTGCAATGACTCTAAAGGAAGAAGGTAATGTATTACTTTTAGATGAACCAACTAATGATTTGGATGTAAATACGTTACGAGCTTTAGAAGAAGGATTGGAGAGTTTTGCGGGTTGCGCCGTTGTCATTTCTCACGATCGTTGGTTCTTAGATCGAGTTTGTACCCATATTTTGGCATTTGAAGGGGATTCCCAGGTGTATTTTTTTGAAGGTTCTTTCTCTGAATACGAAGAGAATAAAAAGAAACGTTTGGGTGGGGATTTGATTCCAAAACGCCTCAAGTACAAAAAATTGATCCGTTGATCAATAGCGGTAAATTAGAATTGGTCGTTCTGGTTTAATTAAAGAACAAGTATCTCTAATTTACCAAGAAATTAGTATTGGATTAGTGGTAAATTCAATAAACTTCTTTTGGATACCAATCCATTTGAACAACTTCAATATCAGGATTCCCCGTATTTACCAATGTCTTGAATTTGGCAGTATCTCCAATTTCGGGCCGCCCTCTGTAATGGTAAGGATAAACTTGCTTGGGTTTAAACTCCAAAACGGCATCGGCAGCACTATCTACGGTCATTGTATAGGGTAGGTTCATACAAATAAAAGCGATGTCTATGGCATTCAACGTTCTCATTTCTGGAATGTCTTCTGTGTCCCCAGAAAAATATATACGTTGCCCGGCTATGTTGAGCACATACCCGTTACCTCGCCCCTTGGCATGAAAACTAAGCGCCTCTTCCCGTAAATTGTACATTGGAATGGCTTCCACCTTAATCCCATATCGTTCTTTTATATCCCCGTTGTTCAACACATCTATTTGCGGGGTAAACTCTTCCGGTATTTTATCTGCTACTGCCTGTGGTACCATAATTTTAGCCCTTTCAGTATTTAGCTCCTGTAGGGTTTCTACACTGAGGTGATCTCCATGGATATCTGTAATTAGTATTAAATCGGGCTGTCTTTGCCCTTTAAAAGCTTCCATTCCACCAACAGGATCCACATAGATTGTAATTTCTCCCCATTGCAAAACTGTTGTGGCGTGTTCAATGGGAATAATTTTAATTTCTTGAACTATAGGCAGGGCTGGGGGTGATTTTTCTTGGGAATACACTGTTTGTGAGTCATTAACGGGAGCAGAATTGGGCTTATCCTTGCATCCACATAACACTAAAAAGCAACCTGCTAGGGTGAAAATCATTTTATTCATAATTAATGTATTTAAGAGATCATTTAATTCACGAAAAATTCCATTTTAATATTACTACGTGCATAGGGAACATTCTTTTCCAAATCTATTTCCTTAAAACCATATTTCTTATATATGTAAATAGCACTTTTGAGTTTAGTGTTGGAATAGAGCAGAATCTTGTTCCATTTATTGGTTTTTGCGTGATCAATGGCAAAAGAGAGCAATGTTTGACCAATATTTAATCCTTGAAATTTTGGATCCACAGCCATTTTGCCCAGTTCATATATTCCATTGTCCACTTTTATAAACGAAAAACACCCTACAATAACACCATTGTATTCGGAAAAAAAAATAAGTCCACCTTTATCAATGATACTGCTTTCACAGTTTTCCAAAAGAACCCTATCCTTAGGTTCCACATAAAAGTATTTCTCCAACCATGCCAGATTTAGATCCTTAAAGATTCCTGCATAGCGCGTATCAAACGGTAATATTTTCAATGGCATGGATACCTGAACTTAAAAAATTTTCACATAAAGTTAGTATATCATTTCCATAATAGGGGGTCATAATTTACTTTTTTTTGGTCTAAAAAATCTAAAAGGATAATTCGTCCGTATATAGAGAACGAACAAATAACTTAATTAAAAGTAAACCAAAAAAAGTTAATTATTTTTCACATTATGACTGAAGCAAAAAACAACAACGGATTAAAGGTAATAGCAGGTTTGCTAGGGGTAGTATTGTTAGGCACTATCATCTACACAGTAAGTCTTTATCAGGATAAGCAACAAACTACAGCTGATCTTACCGCAGAAAAGGAATTGGTAGTTGAGGATTTGAATAGTTTAAAATCAGAATATGACAAAGCTATTTTGGAAAGTAATGCAACCAACGAAGAATTGGTAACTGCCAGAGATAATATTGCCAAGTATCTTGATTCCGTACAGACTATGAAAGCAGATATTTCTTCACTTTCACGATACAGAAGACAAGTAGGTGTTTTAAAGAAAGAAAGAGAACTATTATTAAAACAAGTGGATTCGTTGACTCAATCGAATACCCTTATTGCAATGCAACGGGACAGTACTTATGTTGAATTGGAAAAACAAGCCGTTTTTAATGACTCTTTGGTTGTTCAAAATACTCAATTGGCAGATGTTGTTGAAAAAGGTTCTGCTTTGAATCTATCCAAATTTACCGTTGATGCTGTAAGAGAGCGTAATACTGGTAAATTGGTATCAACTTCAAGAGCAAATAGAAGTGACAAATTCAAAATCTGTTTTACAGTTGCTGATAATATTATTGCAGAAGCTGGAGATAGGGAATTCTATGTTGAGGTTCTAGATCCACAAGGTAACGTACTTGGTGAGAGTTTTTCCAAGTCCAATGATGATAGTGGTGCTTCTGTGACCTACAGTAAAGGAACCAATTTTTATTATGAGAATAGCTCCTTGGATGTTTGTGACTTTATCAATAAGCCAGCAGGTGATTTCCAAAAAGGAAATTATATGGTAAACGTATATGATGACGGTTTAAAATTATTGGGAACGTCTAAGTTCACTTTAAAATAATAAACACCATCCATTAAATAAAAAAGGGACAATCTTCGGATTGTCCCTTTTTTTATTTATCTAATTTGATGTTTACTTTAAAGAGCCCACCATATTTTCAGGTCTCACCCATTTATCGTAATCTTCAGCGGTTACGTATCCAAGGTTAATAGCCTCTTCTTTTAGTGTAGTACCGTTTTTATGAGCGGTATTTGCAATTTCCGCAGCTTTGTAATATCCAATCTTAGTGTTCAGAGCTGTAACCAACATTAAAGAATTGTTCAGCAAATGCTTTATGACATCATGATTGGGCTCTATACCCACTGCACAGTTCACATCAAAACTTGTACATGCATCACCAACAAGTTGTGCGGATTGTAATATGTTGGCAGCCATCATAGGTTTAAAAACGTTGAGTTCGTAGTGTCCTTGAGTTCCTCCAATACTTATGGCTACGTCATTTCCCATAACTTGCGCACAAACCATGGTGAGGGCCTCACACTGTGTTGGATTAACCTTTCCAGGCATAATGGAACTACCAGGTTCATTGGCAGGGATAATGATTTCTCCAATGCCTGAACGCGGCCCAGAGGCCATCATACGGATGTCGTTGGCTATTTTGTTCAACGATACAGCAAGTTGCTTTAGTGCTCCATGACTTTCCACAATTGCATCATGTGAAGCCAAGGCCTCAAATTTGTTATCAGCTGTCTTAAATGGCAATCCTGTAAATTGGGCAATAAATTTTGCTACCAAAACATCATATCCTTCTGGGGTATTTAGCCCAGTTCCTACGGCAGTACCACCCAATGCCAATTCGCTTAAATGATCTAAGGTGTTTTGTAGTGCTTTTAGGCCATGATCTAATTGGGAAACATATCCGGAAAATTCCTGACCTAGGGTCAAGGGAGTGGCATCCATTAAATGCGTACGTCCAATTTTGACCACATTGGAAAACTCCTTTGTTTTTTGGTGAAGTGTATTTCTAAGTTGTGTGACTCCTGGAATGGTCGTCTCCATGATTTTTTTATAGGCAGCTATATGCATTCCCGTAGGAAAGGTGTCATTGGAGGATTGAGATTTGTTGACATCATCATTTGGTTGAATGGTTTTTTCACCTTCGCCAATTTTTTTACCTGCCAGTTCATGGGCCCTGTTGGCAACTACCTCGTTAACGTTCATATTGCTTTGTGTCCCCGAACCGGTCTGCCAAATGACCAGGGGAAACTGGTCATTGTGCTTTCCTGCCAATATCTCATCACAGACAGTGGCTATCAAATCTCTTTTTTCCTTGGACAAAACCCCAAGTTCATGATTTGCATAGGCTGCAGCTTTTTTTAAATAAGCAAATCCAAAAACTACATCCAAAGGCATTGAAGCAGTGGGGCCGATTTTAAAGTTATTTCTAGAGCGCTCGGTCTGGGCGCCCCAGTATTTGTCTGATGGGACCTTTACTTCCCCCATAGTATCTTTTTCTATTCTAAAACTCATTGTTAAGCGGTTTTGTTGGTGAAACTCAATTTAAAAAATAGCGGGTTAACCCATTTCCGTTGACGTGCGGTATATGATAAGCTTGGTTTGAGCAACAAATGAACTCTGTTCCCAATAGTAGTACTTAACCTTCTATTTATGTCCTTTAATGAACTACAAATGTACTGCTTTGAAGAATTATTTCCATTTTTTTTAAATTTGATTTGTAGTATTCACCTATTTCAAAGTATCTTTGTTATCGTTAAAGTTTATATACATGTTTGAATTCGATCAATATTTAGGTTTTTTAGCATTTTTAACGATACTTACCATCGGTTTTTGGTTAATGATTTTCTTAATAACCTTTGTGGTACCATATTGGTTAGGAGGAACGTTCCTGGAGTTTTTAAAAGAAAGACGGGAAGCTAAAAAAGCTAAACGTAACGCATAAAAAAAGAAGACATATGTCTTCTTTTTTTATAGTATAAATTCCGAAATTATTCTTCAATTTCAAAGTCATCGCCCCCGTTTCCGTTTCTTTGTCTATTCCTTTGATTTTGTTGTTGGTTGAACCGATATAGAAACGATAATGTTATTTGTCTTTCCCGCCATTGAAACTCGCTCTCAGTTAACACATTGGTAGTTCTTGTTTCCCGTTTTCGTTTTCTGGTATTGAATACATCTCTTACATTCAATGATAGAGTTGCCTTATCCTTAATTACATCTTTGCTAAACGCCATATTGGTACTTAAAACGCCTTTATTTATACTTTGTGAGTCTTCCGAACGCCCTCTATAATAAAGATTGGCCTGAAAGTCAATTGCAGCGGGTAATGGCAACTTGGCGCTGAATCTTGTAAACCACGAAAAGTTATCTGCATCAAAGTTCTGCATAATAGGTTCACCCTGAAAATTAACATAATTGTAATCTCCCCTTAGTTCTCGTTGAAACATGTTTAAGTTCCATGTCAAACGCCATTTCTTTTTAGGGGTATAGGTGGAAGTAAATTCCATTCCATATCTTACCTCCGTGGCCAAATTTATAGGTGTACGTCTTTGTACGGGCACCACAACAGGATTGCCGGGATCATCTGGGTTTTCTATCTCCACAAACCCACCGGTTTCTTGGGTTATAAATTGAAATACTCCCGTGGATTTATTATAATAGCCCGAGGTGCTCAAGGTAATTTTGTCCCACTTTTTTAGATAACCCAAATCAAAGGTATTGGTATAAGTAGGATCTAAATCGGGATTTCCTTGAAACAAATTGGTATTGCTTGAACGCGATGGGAACGGATTAATGAAACGGGAACGTGGCCTTCTTAATCTCCGGCTGTAACTTAAAACTAATTGCTCCATTTCAGAGAATTCATACCCCAAAAACAAGGATGGAAACCAGTCTACATAATCTTTATTGTTCACTTCATTGGTGTTCACCAATTCTATCCCAATATCAGAAGCTTCCATACGTAGCCCACCAAGAACACTGAATTTATCAAGTTTTGTTCCCAATTGAGTATATGCAGCATTTACATTTTCTTCATAGATTAGCTCATTACTAAAATTAGGATCACTTGTTAAAACATCCTCTTCCAAAATTCCAAATTCAAAGTCGGTAATAAAAGTATTAAAGGTGCCTCTATACCCAAACTCAAACTGGGAACGGTTATCTTTCCCAAAAGGAAATACATAATCCATCTGGATAAGTTGTCTTATCTGCTTTTCATCATTTATTGTTTGTTCTGTGGGCAAGGTTGTACTTTCTCCAAGAACAATTTCATCTATGATGGAATTTTCTATCTCTTTCCCTTTTGAATATTGATAGTCCAACGTAAGTTCATGTCCTTTATCGTTAAACTTTTTCACATAGTTGACCGAATATTGTACATCTTCCTCATCCTCTGACTCAGTTGTAAACCTGTTTCTTTGGATTGTTGGATCGTTGTTGGCATCAAAGTTGAAAAAGTTTATATCCACGGTATCATCACCGCTAGATTTTCTATATACAATTGAGTTGGTAATACTGCTGGTGGAATCCAAAAATAGTTCAAACCCTACATTGGTATTAAATCCTTTACTTTCTCTTTGATACTCCCTTATTTCGTCCTGAAAACTAGCGGTATTGCCATTTTCATCAAAATTCTCCTGGTTGAAAAAAGCATTACCGGGTGCATTCCGATAGCGATAACTTGTGTTGGTGAAAATATTGAATTTCTCACGTCGTAAATTCAGGCTCACAGCCCCTCCATAATTATCAGGGTGACCAGCAAAAGCATTTACAGAGCCGTTTAAGCCGGCAGTTTTACTCTGTTTAAGAATAATATTTAAAATACCTGCGGTGCCTTCCGCGTCATAACGCGCGGAGGGGTTGGTAATGACCTCGACTTTTTCAATTGTCTCGGCAGGTAATTGTTGAAGTGTTTCCGGACTAAAACCAGATAATGCAGAAGGCTTTCCATTGATTAGGATGCGTACACTTTCATTTCCCCTTAAACTTATGTTTCCCTCAACATCTACAGAAACTGAGGGTACATTGTCCAGGACATCGGTGACAGAGCCTCCCTTTACAGTAAGGTCTTGACCTACATTGTACACCTTTTTATCCAAACGCAACTCCACAGTGGTTTGTTCTCCGACCACTAAGACCTCATCCAGTTGGGCAACATCCAATGTTAGTTTAATTATTCCAAGATCCGTGGAGGATTGTAGTATTTGATCCTCCATTTTATAGGTTGAATAGGAAATGTATTCAATACTAATATGGTATTTTCCAGGAAAAGTTTCTACTTCAAATTTTCCATTGGCATCGGTAATACCCCCAGTAACTCGATTTGGATTACTAACACTTTGCAACACCAAGGTGGCGTATTCCAATGGTTGATTACTTTCTTTATCTAGTACTGTTCCTGTAATTTTTATGGATTCAGGACGTCCTTGTGGTCTTTGTGCTGCAGTTGATAATGTGATTAAAATTAAAAATAATGGTAAAAATTTATACATCTGGTTTAAACCTATTCTTTGGATTTTTTCTTCTTTTTCTTCTTTTTCTTACTCTTGTCTTTGAATCTATTTTTTTGAAGCTCAAGGAAAGCTTCATATTTATCTGCTGGTAAACCGGTTTTTAACTCCTCGTCCTGCCTGGACCGTATTTTCTCTACACCCTCCTTTGTTTTTTCTGGGCTTAATTCAAGGATTTGTAATTCTATTCGTTCCTGAATAGATTCTACAAGTATAGATCTTACAACTGCCTGCTCAAATTCATTTAAACCGATCGCTTCTGTAATATTTGGCATCTCCAAATCCACAATTTGCTCCGCAGTTAGTGGTTCTGGCGGTTCAGGTGTGTCCTGGGCTTCTGGGATAATGCTTCGTTGTCTTCCATACCCGGAATTTCGTCCGTACCCAGAATTTTGTCCATACCCATATTGTGCCTGAAGTTCAGGTATTGAAATTATTACAAGTAGAATTGCTATTAAATAATGTTTCCCGGTTTTCATGATTGTAATTATTACTTGGATATCAAAAGTATACCAAGGTTTAAATGTGTGTAGTTAAATGTTTGTTAAATTGACCCTATTTGGGCTTGCCTCAATTATTTCAATAATGCTATAGAATTTCAATAATTGCTTCGGTAGGCCTTCCGATTACGGCCTTTTTTCCGTTGATTACAATTGGGCGTTCAATTAGATTTGGGTATTCCAACATCGCATCAATTATGTCTTCATCAGATAGTTTTTTCCTTTTGAATTTTTCTTTCCAAATAGTTTCATTTTTCCGAATCAGGTTTTTAGAAGGTATCCCCAAAAGTGTTAGGACTTGAGTTAATTCTTGCTTTGTGGGAATGGTTTCCAAATACTTCACAACTTCAAATGGTTGTCCAGATTTTTCGATTAATGCCAACCCCTCCCGTGATTTTCTACATCTGGGATTGTGGTAAATTTTTATCATGGGTTATAGAGATATACTATTATATGTATTGATGATTATTAGTTTATTGGGGCATTTTCCGCAATTTTATTCGCCCATTTAAATCTGACTAGTCTTCCCTTTGCCCCATCATCATTAAATAGGCTTTAAGAAATTGATCAATGTTTCCATCCATTACGGCATCCACATTACCCGTTTCTTCTCCTGTACGCACATCTTTGGCCAGTTTGTATGGATGCAATACATAGTTTCGTATTTGAGATCCCCATTCAATTTTCATCTTGGAGGACTCTATTTCAGACCTAGCTTCCTGCTTTTTTCGCAGTTCAATTTCATACAATTGCGATTTCAACATTTTTAATGCGGTTGCCCTGTTGTCATGTTGTGATCTAGAATCTGAACAGGAAATCTGAATACCAGAAGGTTTATGTGTAAGCTGCACTTTTGTTTCTACCTTATTCACATTTTGTCCTCCGGCACCACTTGATCGTGCGGTGGTAATTTCAATATCAGCCGGATTTATATCAATCTCAATACTATCATCAACAAGGGGATATACATAAACAGATGCAAAGGAAGTATGCCGCTTGGCATTGCTGTCAAACGGGGAAATACGCACCAATCTGTGCACCCCATTTTCGCCTTTTAACCAGCCAAAGGAATATTCCCCATCAATCTCCAAGGTAACTGTCTTTATACCGGCCACATCACCTTCCTGATAGTTAAGCTCTTTAACATTATAGCCATTTTTTTCGCTCCACATCATATACATTCGCATAAGCATAGCGGCCCAGTCACAGCTTTCCGTACCGCCGGCACCAGCTGTGATTTGCAGAATGGCAGTTAAATCATCGCCCTCTTCAGACAACATGTTCCTAAATTCCAGATTTTCAATGGAAGTAAGGGTTTTATTGTAATGGTTTTCTACTTCTTCTTCAGTTACCTCACCCTCCTTTTGAAATTCTAACAACACCTCCAAATCGCCCACCAACGATTTGGTCGATTCGTAGTCCTCAACCCATTTTTTTTTGGATTGAACCATTTTCATTTGAACTTGGGCCTCTTGTGGTTTGTCCCAAAAGTCTGGGGCAAGTGTTTTTTCCTCTTCGTTTTCTATCTCTATAAGCTTGGCATCAATGTCAAAGATACCTCCTTAACGCACCAAGGCGCTCTATAAGAGCTTTAGACTGATCTGTAGTTATCATAGTATATTTCTTTGCGCAAAAATAGAACTTAAGTATGGTTGTGCAACCAAATTTACATAAATTTAGAAATTCAATATATCTAATTATGAGACACTGTTTATTATTAAGCTTTTTATTAGTTTTTGGCATTTCTACTATGATGGGCCAATTTTCTGCAACGAGTAAGAATTTCGAAAAGTTCAAAGGCTTTTATAATTTTTATTATGATGAAGGCAATGACAAAATTTATCTGGAGGTGGATGAATTGGACAAAGAATTCCTTTATGTATACTCACTGAGTAGTGGTATAGGTAGTAACGATATAGGCTTGGATAGAGGACAGCTGGGAAATGAGCAGGTTGTATTTTTCAGAAAAGCGGGAGGCAAACTGTTATTGGTACAGCCCAACTTAAAATTTAGGGCATTAACGGATAATGAATTGGAAAAGAGGTCGGTTGAGCAGGCCTTTGCAAAATCTATTCTTTTTGGCTTTAAGATAGAGGAAGAAACCAATGGAAAATACATTATAGATATCACAGAATTTTTAATGCAGGATGCCCATGGGGTTTCTGCAAGACTAAAAAAGGCTAAGCAAGGTTCTTATAGTTTGGACAAGTCAAAAAGTGCGTTTGCCCTCGACCGTACAAAAGCCTTTCCTAATAATATAGAGTTCGATGTTACCCTAACTTTTAAAGGAGAGCCGGAAGGGGATTATATTCGTTCTGTTACCCCAAACCCGAACCTTGTTACCGTAGCACAGCATCATTCATTTATTGTGTTGCCAGATGATGGATATGAAAAAAGGGAGTTTGATCCACGTAGTGGCTCTTATCCGTTCTCGTATTATGACTACGCAACACCCGTTCAGGAACCTATTTTAAAAAGATTTGTGACTAGGCACCGATTGAAGAAAAAAGATTCAAATGCCGATATAAGCGAAGCTGTGGAACCCATCATCTATTATTTAGACAATGGAACCCCCGAACCCGTGAGGTCTGCGCTTTTGGATGGGGGTAGATGGTGGAACCAAGCCTATGAAGCTATAGGCTATAAAGATGCTTTTCAGCTTAAAATGTTACCAGATGATGCTGATCCATTGGATGTGCGTTATAATGTAATACAGTGGGTACATCGATCTACAAGAGGTTGGAGTTATGGAAGTAGTATCACCGATCCTAGGACCGGTGAAATTATAAAAGGACATGTAAGTTTGGGAAGCTTACGTATCCGTCAAGATTTTTTAATTGCACAGGCATTGATGAACAAACCCTTTGCGGAGCGAGACGATAATTATGGGCCCATGTTGGAATTGGCCTTAGCCCGTATTCGACAGCTCTCGGCCCACGAAATTGGGCATACCCTGGGCTTTTCACATAACTTTGCCGCCAGTACCAATGGTAAAGCGTCCGTAATGGACTATCCACATCCACAATTTTCGATCAATAATGGAGAAATAGATTTTTCTAATGCATATGAATCAGGAATTGGGGAATGGGATAAGGTAACTGTTGCCTATTCGTATTCAGATTTTATAAATGGAACAAATGAAAGGGAGGTATTGAATAAAATTCTGGTACAAGCTCAAGACAGTGGTCTTCGCTATATTTCGGATCGTGATGCCAGACCAATGGGAGGTGCACATGTGTTGGCCCATTTGTGGGACAATGGAAAAAGTGCAAGTGAGGAATTGGATCAGGTATTGCAGATAAGAAAACTGGCCATTGATCATTTTTCTATAGACAATATTAGAAAAAACGAACCCAATTCTGTTTTGGAAGATGTTTTTGCCCCTTTGTATTTTTTCCATCGTTACCAAACCGAGGCGGTATCAAAGATCATAGGTGGTTTAGATTACAATTACTCAGTAAAGGGAGATGGCCAAACCACAGTAGAGATGGTGGATCAAAGTACCCAACAAACAGCATTAAAGAGTATTTTACAGACATTGGATGCTTCGGAGATTGCAATTCCCAGGGAAAAGTTAAATTTATTTCCACCAAGAGCTATTGGGTATGGGAGTACACGGGAATCTTTTAAGGGAAGGACCGGAATTTCCTTTGATGCACTTTCAGCTCCGGAAACGGCAGCTGATATGACTTTGGGGCTGCTACTGCACCCGGAAAGAGCATCCAGATTAATTCTACAAAAAAGTTTGGTTCCCGATAGGTATGGGTTGACCGAGTGTTTGGAAGAAGTAATAAAAAATACGATAGGAAAAAACCATACGGATGCCTATTTAAGTGAAGTACAACAAAGTATAAATTATAGGGTATTATTCCATATTATGAATTTAGCCGCTCATAAAGCAGTACATCCTCAGGTAAATGCCATTGCAAACAAAAAATTAAAGGAAATTACACAAAACAAAGATTTTAGAGCAATGGAAGAAGCCTATGTGCTTGAAATGACCCGACGAATTGATAATTTCTTTAAACATCCAGAACAATTTAAGGTTGTCCCTGCGTCAATGATACCCGATGGTTCACCTATTGGAATGGATTGTATGAATTAGAAAGAAATAAAACAAGTAGTGATAGATGGAAATTAATTTGATAAGTGATACTGTTACCAAACCAACCCCCGGAATGTTGGAAGCCATGATGAATGCCGAGGTAGGGGATGATGTTTTTAAGGCCGATCCAACAGTAAATAATCTGGAAAATAAGGTTGCGGCACTATTCGGAAAAGAGGCTGCCCTCTATTTCCCCAGTGGTACCATGGCAAACCAGACGGCCATTAAATTACACACCCAGCCCGGGGAACAGTTGATTTGTGATAAATACGCCCATGTATATAATTATGAAGGCGGAGGTGTGAGTTTTAATAGCGGTGTTTCCTGTAAGTTGGTAGATGGTAATAGGGGAATGATGACCGCAGAACAAGTGGAAGCGGCCATAAACCCACCGGATTTTTACCATAGCCCTTTAACATCCTTGGTCTGTGTAGAAAATACTACAAACAAAGGGGGAGGAGCTTGTTGGGATTTTAGCGAGCTACAGAAAATAAGAAAAATCTGTGATGCTAACGGGTTGGTATACCATTTGGATGGAGCTCGACTCTGGAACGCTTTGGTTGCAAAAGGTGAAACCCCAGAACAATATGGAAAACTTTTTGATTCCATAAGTGTATGCCTAAGCAAGGGGTTGGGATGTCCTGTTGGCTCTCTACTAGTTGGAAGTCAGGAACTTATACACAATGCTTTACGTGTTCGAAAAGTTTTGGGAGGTGGGATGCGACAAGCTGGATTTTTGGCTGCGGCCGGAATTTATGCGTTGGACAATCAATTTACAAGACTTGCAGAAGATCATAAAAAAGCAAAAGATATCGGGAACGTTTTACGTGAAATGTCCTTTGTTACAAAGGTGGAACCCATTGAAACCAATATCATCATTTTTGAAATAGATGAGGATCATATGGAAGCTGAACAATTTATCCAAAGACTAAAGCAAAAGGATATTCATATTATTGGTATGGGACAGGGTAAATTACGAATAGTAACTCACTTGGACTATACTGAAGAAATGCACGACATTTTGTTGACTAGCTTAACGAAGTTATAGAGTTCCCAGTTTGGAAATGGAAGCAATCCTATTTTTAATGTTTTTAATCCCATTCTCCATTCCAGCCTCCGAACCATATAATAGGCTGTTTCCAATTATTTTACCATCCCTGTCTTTTAAATTGAAAAGGAACTTGCCACTATGGTCGGTTTTTCTTTCAAAAATCGATTGTTCGTCAAGGAGTGTATTTAAATCGGCTATCACCTTGTTAACTTCCGATTTACTTAGAAAAGTAACACTGTTCAATAGTGTATGTCCACTCTTGGTTTTTAAAGAGAATCTATAACTATTGTCCTTATCTTGATGTATCTCAATCATGCTTATCTAACCTTTGTTTTAAAAGTACTGAAAATTAATTATTTTTCAAAAATAGAATCACAAGATTTTTGAGCAATAGCTAGTTAGATTTAGTTTACTTTAGGAATGAATCCATTCCGGGAATATTAGGCATTCCTTCTTTTGCAACCGCGGCAAGCTCTGTTTCGTTAACTTCAGTAGCCTTTTCAATAGCCCTATTAATTGTCAGGATCAAATAATCTTCCAACTGTTTCTTGTCACTTAACAGCCTCTGGTCTATTCGAATACTTTTTAATTTCCTATTGGCTGTAATAGAAACACTTAGTAGACCATCCGATGATTGTTCTTCAAGTTGAACTGTATTTAATCGTTCCTTAGTTGCTTTAATCTTTTCCTGGGTTTCTTTTAGCTTGCCCATCATTCCCATCATATTTCCAAACATGGTATATTTTTTATAGTTCTTCATGTCAAAATTAGTAATTTGTATGAACAATCGCATTTTTTATGATAGGGTTAAGAAAATGGGAAGTTGCTTTATTTTTAATTAGTCTTACTTTTGCTGCTTCTTGCCAAAATCGAAGAAAAGATATGATTGCATTGGAAACACCTGTTGTTAGGAAAATTACCAAGGAATTGGAAAAACATGGTGATCGTAGGAAAGACGATTATTATTGGTTGAATGATAGGGAAAATCCAGAGGTTATATCCTATTTAGAACAGGAAAACAGCTATTATAACACATTAACGTCCCACACTAAGGATTTTCAAAATTTACTTTTTGAAGAAATAAGATCTAGAATTAAGGAAGATGATTCCTCAGTTCCCTATAAAAAGAATGGGTATTGGTATTTTACCCGATTTGAAAATGGGAAAGAATATCCAATCTTTTCCCGACGAAATGAAAGGGAAAACGCTTCTGATGAAATCATTTTCGATGGGAATGAAATGGCTAAGGGCCACGAGTATTTCAATTTAGGGGGATTATCTGTAAGCCCGGACAATAATTTCGCCGCTTTTGGCGTGGATACAGTATCCAGGCGACAATATCATATTCAAATCAAGAATTTGAACAATGGAGAGGTATTTTCAGATAAAATAGAGAATACAACTGGCAGTGCTGTATGGGCCAATGATAATAAGACGTTATTCTATACCAAAAAAGACCGCATTACACTTCGTTCAGATAAAATTTACTCTCATAAATTAGGCACCCCGACCGAAGAGGATATATTGGTTTTTCATGAGAAAGATGAAACTTTCAACACTTTTGTTTATAAATCAAAATCCAAAAAGTTTATCATTATTGGATCTTCAAGTACGCTTACATCGGAATACCAAATCCTAAAAGCAGATGATCCAGAGGGTGATTTTCAGATTTTTTCACCAAGAATAAGAGGTTTAGAGTATTCCGTTGCTCATTATGAAGATTGTTTTTATGTGCTTACGAATAAAGATAAAGCCATCAATTTTAAATTAATGAAAGTGAGGGAGGGCAATACAACATCTAATAACTGGGAAGAATTCTTGGCCCATAGGGAGGAAGTCTTATTGGAGGATATCGATATTTTTAAGGATTATTATGTATTGTCGGAACGTGAGAACGGATTGAATAGACTCAAAATTGTGCGTTGGGACAATAGTGATAGTTACTACCTACCGTTTAATAGTGAAACTTATACTGCATATGTAAGCACTAATCCAGAATTTGACACGGAAATTTTACGGTATGGTTACAATTCCTTGACTACGCCAAGTTCTGTTATCGATTTTAATATGCGTACAAAGGACAAAGAAGTAAAAAAGGAGCAGGAAGTATTGGGAGGTAAATTTAAAAAGGAAAATTATATCTCCGAACGGGTTTGGGCCACTTCCCGTGATGGAGTCAAGATTCCAATGTCTGTGGTATATCATAAAGACACGAAATTGGATGGAGCAAGTCCATTATTACAGTACGCTTATGGATCTTATGGCTATACAGTGGACCCCTATTTTACGAGTATTCGATTAAGCCTTTTGGACAGGGGATTTATATATGTAATCACACATGTTCGTGGAAGTGAATATTTAGGGCGAAAATGGTATGAGGATGGAAAATTACTCAATAAGAAAAATACGTTTAACGATTTTATAGATTGTTCCAAATATCTAATTAAAAACAGTTACACTAGTGCAGATCACCTCTATGCCTCTGGTGGTTCTGCTGGGGGATTGCTTATAGGCGCCATTGTAAATATGGATCCAGAGCTTTACAACGGTGTAATAGCTTCTGTGCCTTTTGTAGATGTAATTACCACAATGCTGGATGAAACCATTCCCTTGACCACAGGAGAATATGATGAGTGGGGCAACCCAAATGACAAGAAATATTACGAGTATATGAAGTCCTATTCTCCTTACGATAATGTTGGGGCCCATGATTACCCCAATATGTTGGTAACCACAGGATTACATGACTCACAGGTGCAATATTTTGAACCAGCAAAATGGGTAGCAAAATTAAGGGATAACAAAACAAATAATAATCTTTTATTCCTTGATATCAATATGGATACAGGTCATGGTGGGGCCTCGGGCCGTTTTGAGTCTTTAAAGGAAATAGCCAAAGAGTATGCGTTTTTACTGGATTTGGAAGGTAAAATAGATTAATAAAAAAAAAGTGTTAATTTTGTCCCCGAAATATTGTTATTAATTTATAGGGACAATATTTACATAACCTAGATAGCCAAATGGAACATAAGATAAATGCTTATAACAACCTACTAGAACTAATAGGAAATACCCCCCTTGTCAGATTAAACAAAATTGCGGCTAACCTTACGGGAAATTTCTTTGCCAAGGTGGAAGCTTTTAATCCTGGACATTCTTCAAAAGATAGGATCGCTGCCTATATAATTGAGGAAGCAGAGCGTAAAGGAATCCTAACTAAAGGAAATACTATTATTGAGACTACTTCTGGCAACACTGGATTTAGTATTGCGATGGTTAGTATCATTAAAGGGTACGATTGTATTTTGGCGGTTAGTTCCAAGTCTTCAAAGGACAAGATAGATATGCTCCGATCAATGGGAGCCAAGGTATACGTATGTCCTGCTCATGTGAGTGCTGATGATCCAAGATCTTACTATTCTGTTGCTAAGCGATTACATGAGGAAACAAAGGGTTCGATATATATCAATCAATATTTCAATGATTTGAATATGGATGCCCATTTTAAGACTACAGGTCCTGAAATATGGAATCAAACCAATGGTAATCTAACGCACTTTATTGCTTGTAGTGGTACAGGAGGGACAATTTCCGGAACAGCACGGTATTTAAAGGAA
>CAXMOE010000017.1:25366-25790 GCA_964194835.1 uncultured Flavobacteriaceae bacterium
TCCAAAAATTAGAGTTATTGGTGTGGATGCCTTTGGCTCGGTTTTAAAGAAATACCATGAAACCAAGGAGTTTGATGCCAATGAGATTTATCCATATCGTATAGAAGGGTTGGGAAAAAATCTTATTCCAGCAGCTACCGATTTCGATGTTATTGATGAATTTATTAAAGTAACTGATGAAGAAAGTGCCCATACAGCTCGAGAAATTTCTCGTACAGAAGGCATTTTTGTGGGATATACAAGTGGAGCTGTAATGCAGGCGGTAAAACAATTGGCTAAAAAAGGCGAGTTTACAAAAGACAGTAATGTTGTTGTTGTTTTCCCTGACCATGGTTCTAGATATATGAGTAAAATATATAGCGATCAATGGATGAGTGACCAAGGATTTTTTGACAGCCAGCATGTTGAGGAAACTCAACAGATT